>JAJKJG010000267.1 GCA_021154065.1 Methylobacterium sp. | reverse complement strand
GCGATGCCGTCCGGCACCGGGCTCGACCTGTTCGGCAAGGAGTTCCCGGACCGCACCTTCGACGTCGGCATCGCCGAGCAGCACGCCGTCACCTTCGCGGCCGGCCTCGCGACCGACGGCTACAAGCCCTTCTGCACGATCTACTCGACCTTCCTGCAGCGCGCCTACGACCAGGTGGTGCACGACGTCGCGATCCAGAAGCTGCCGGTGCGCTTCGCGCTCGACCGGGCGGGTCTCGTCGGCGCCGACGGCCCGACCCATGCCGGCGCCTTCGACGTCGCCTATCTCGGCTGCCTGCCGGGTTTCGTCGTCATGGCGGCCGCCGACGAGGCCGAGCTCGTCCATATGGTCGCGACGGCGGCGGCCCATGACGACGGGCCGATCGCCTTCCGCTATCCGCGCGGCGAGGGCGTCGGGGTCGAGATGCCCGAGGTCGGCCTGCCCCTGCCGATCGGCAAGGGCCGGATCGTCCGGGAGGGCGGGCGCGTCGCCATCCTGTCGCTCGGGACGAGGCTTTCGGAATCGCTCAGGGCCGCCGACGAGCTCGAGGCGCGGGGGCTCTCGACGACGGTCGCCGATGCGCGCTTCGTGAAGCCCCTCGACGAGGATCTCGTGCTGCGGCTCGCCCGCGACCACGAGGTGTTGATTACGATCGAGGAAGGGGCGATCGGCGGCTTCGGGGCGCAGGTGCTGCAGTTGCTGGCCGAGCGCGGCGCGCTCGACCAGGGCCTGAAGGTCCGCGCCATGATGCTGCCCGACCGCTTCATCGAGCACGAGAAGCCGGAGCGCATGTACGCCGAGGCCGGGCTCGACGCGGCCGGGATCGTCGCCAAGGTGTTCGAGGCGCTCGGCCGCGAGGCAAAGGTGCTGAAAGCGCGGGCCTGACCGCTACTTGATCACCGCGCAGGCGACGCGGGCGCCGGCATTGCCGATCGGCTGGCTCATGTGGTCGTCCTCGTTCGCGTGGATGACGAGCGCGGAGCCGTCGCTGTCCTTCAGCCCTTGCGGGCCCATGAGCACGATCGATTCGCTCGACAGCTCGGCGTTCGCCGAGCCGTCCGGATTGGCATGGATGTTCGGCAGGTCGCCTTCCTCCGGCCCTTCCGGATTGAGGAGGCCGTGCTGGGCGTTCTCGTGGTTGACGTGGCCCTTGGCGCGCTCGAACCGATCGGCGTCCGAGCAATCGCCGACCGAATGGAAGTGCACGCCATGCCATCCGGGAGCAAGGCCGCCAGGCTCGATCGTAATGCGCACCACGGTCGCGTTCTCGCTCGAGCGGATCGCGAGCTTGCCGATCGGCGTGCCCTTTGGGCCGACGATGGCGGCCTCATAGGTCTGGACCGATGCGCCCTGCGCCAGCGCCAGCGCCGGCGCGGCGAGTGTGGCGAGGAGGGCGGCGATGCAGCGTCTCGTCATGATCGTTCCTCGGCGGTCGAGGTCGGCCGAAGGGTAGGTCGGCCTCCAGCACTTGGTAAGGGGTTCGGTTGCCGGAGTTCGCCCGCCATGGCAAGAGCCGGCGATGCCCCGCCGGCGCGCCGATCTTCTCCTCGTCGAGCGCGGCTTCTTCGCGAGCCGCGCCAAGGCGCAGGCGGCAATCGCGGCCGGGCTCGTGACGGTCGACGGAACGCCGGTCGCGAAGGCTTCGGATCAGGTCCCGGCGGAGGGCGAAATCGTCGCCGAGGCGCCGCATCCTTGGGTGTCGCGCGGCGGCGTGAAGCTCGCGGCGGCGCTCGACGCCTTCGCGATCGACCCGCGCGGTTGCATCTGCCTCGATCTCGGCGCCTCGACCGGCGGCTTCACCGAGGTGCTCCTCAGCCGCGGAGCCGAGAGGGTGTACGCCGTCGATGTCGGCCACGGCCAGCTCCATCCGAAGATTGCCGCGGACCCGCGGGTCGTGAGCCTCGAAGCGACGGATGCCCGCCGCCTCGACCGCATTCTCGTCCCCGAGCCGATCGAGCTTCTCGTGGCGGACGTGAGCTTCATCTCGCTCAAGCTCGTGCTGCCGCCGGTCGTGCCGCTGCTCGCCCGCGATGCGACGCTCGTCGCGCTGGTGAAGCCGCAGTTCGAGGCCGGGCCGGCGCTCGCGCGGAAGGGCGTCGTGCGTGACGAGGCGGTGCAGCGCCGCGTATGCGACGACATCCGCGCCTTCGTCGTCTCGCTCGGCTTCGAGGTCGTCGGCCTGATGCCCTCGCCGATCCTCGGCCGCGAAGGCAATCGCGAGTTCCTGATCGGCGCGCGGCGTGGCTGAGCGGGTCGTAATCGAGCGCCTCGGCGCGCGCGCCGACGGCATCGGCCATCGCGGCGGCCACGCCGTCTACGTGCCCTACGGGCTGCCCGGCGAGGCCGCTCTCGTCGAAGGTGAAGGATCGCGAGCACAGCTCGTATCGGTCGAGACCCCTTCGCCCGATCGCGTTGCGCCGTTCTGCCCCTATTTCGGCCGCTGCGGCGGCTGCCTGACGCAGCACATGGCCTGGCCCGTCTACGCCGGCTGGAAGCGCGCCATCCTCATCGACGCTCTCGGCCAGGCCGGCCTCGACGCGCCGGTGGAGGCGCTCGTCGACGCACATGGCGCGGGGCGGCGGCGGATCACGCTGCATGCGCGCTTCGAGGGCGGGAAGCCGCGCGTCGGCTACATGCGGGTGCGCAGCCACGAGCTCATCGAGATCGCCTTCTGCCCGATCGCCGAGCCGGCGCTGAAGGAGGCGCCGCGGACAGCGCTCGCGCTCGCCGAACCGCTGGCGGCGGCGCGAAAGCCGCTCGACATCCAGCTCACCGCGACCGGGACCGGTCTCGACGTCGATCTCCGCGGCCATGGCGAGCTCGGCAGCCGCGAGCGTCAGGCACTGATCGCCGTCGCCGGCCGGCACGACCTCGCCCGTCTGTCCCTGCACGGCGACGTGCTCGTTGAGCGCCGCGCCCCGCTCCTGCGCATCGGCAAGGCGCAGCTCTCGCCGGCGCCGGGCGGCTTCCTGCAGGCGACCCAGGCCGGGGAGGAGGCGCTCGCGAGCCTCGTCGTCGAGGCGTGCCACAGGGCGAAGCGGGTCGCCGACCTCTTCGCCGGCTGCGGCCCCTTCGCGCTGCGTCTCGCCGAGCGCGCCGAGGTCCAGGCCGTCGACGGCGACGCGCGCTCGCTTGCCGCCCTTGACAAGGCCGCGCGCCAAACGCCGGGCCTGCGCCGCGTCACGACGGAGGCGCGCGACCTCTTCCGGCGCCCGCTCCTCGCACCGGAGCTCGAGCGTTTCGACGCGCTCGTGATCGATCCCCCGCGCGCCGGGGCGGAGGCACAGGCAAAGCAACTCGCCGCGGCAAAAATCCCGGTCGTCGTCAGCGTCTCCTGCGATGCCGGGACCTTCGTGCGCGATGCCGCAATCCTCGCCGCCGGCGGCTACCGCCTCGGGCGCGTCACGCCGGTGGACCAGTTCAGGCACAGCCCGCATCTCGAAATCGTCGGCGTCTTCCGCCGCGAGCAGCGTCCTCCGCGGCGCCGGTGAGGGCCGGCCCTGTTGCCGTAGCGTCAACTTTTTGTTGTCCATTGCTTGGCACATTGTCGGGGCCCTCCATGCGCCCGCCAATCCTCGCCATGACTGCGCCAAGCGACGCGGCCGCCGCCAGCGACGGCGAGCGCCCGTCCTGCACCGGATTGTCGACCGACTATCTCAATCGCTACAGCGAGGTGCTGATGCTGATCGAGATGGCGACGGAGGCCCCGGACCTCGCCGACGCGCTGAGAAGCTGGAAGGCGATCGACTACCGTTCCTACTTCGCCGCGTCCGGCCTGCGCCTCGCGAGCGTCGCGCTCGCCGCCTACGAGGCGCTTCCCGCGGAGCGCCGCCTCGCCTTCGAGAAGCTGGTGCGGGCGATGGACGAGCTCGCCGCGATGGCGGTGCTGGCGCTCGATCTGAGAGACGACCCGGACACCGCCGCGTTCGTGCCGGTCGTGACGGCGCCGATCATGCACCGCCTGATCGCCCGCGCGACGAGCTTCCTCAACAGCGGCGGCGCCGAGATCGAAGGCGATGCCGCCGGCGAGGCTCAAGCCGCGATCGACCGGCTGATGGCGTGCGTCTCGCCGGCGCGCGCGTTTTAGGCGGCAGGCTTCGATTTCGACAGGAAGGCGCTGAACGCGGCCTTGGCGGCGGGCGAGGCGAGCGCCTCCCGGAAGGCGATCGATTCGCGCTCCATCGCGGCAAGGATCTCGGCCTGGTTGCCGCGCATGAGCCGGCGCGTCGCCGCGATCGCCTGGCGCGGCTTTGCCGAGAGCTTCTTTGCCTGCTCGAGCGCATGCACGAACAGCCGGTCGGCCGGAACGACGGCGTTGACGAGACCGATCCGGAAGCCCTCGTCGGCGTCGAAGGGCTCGGCCAAAAGGAGAAGCTCGCTCGCCTTGGCGAGCCCGACGCGGCGCGGCAGGAGCAGGCTCGAGGCCGCCTCCGGCACGAGCCCGAGATCGACGAAAGGCAGGCGGAACAGCGCCGTCGGCGCCGCATAGACGAGGTCGCAATGGAGCAGCATCGTCGTGCCGACCCCGACCGCGACGCCGTCGACCGCCGCGACGAGCGGCGTCTCGAGTCGGGCGAGCCCGGTGATGAAACGGAACGCCGAGAGATCATCCGGCCGCTCCGTCGCGGCGAGAAAATCGGCGAGGTCGTTGCCGGCCGTGAAGGAGCCGCCGGAGCCGGCGATCAAGATCGCGCCGAGGCCGTCCCGGTCGGCGGCGGCGAACGCCTCGACCACGGCGTCGTACATGACGCGCGTCATGGCGTTCTTCTTCTCCGGCCGGTTGAGCCGGATGACGAGGACGTCGCCGTCGCGGGCGACCGTGACGAGCTCGGCCATCGCGTTCAGCTCGCGAGCGCGAGCGGCGCATCCTCGACGAAAGCCGCCCCGAAGATGACGCTCTCCTCGAGCCCGCGCGCCGCGGTCGCGACGTTCTCCGCGAAGAAGCGGCAGAGCGCGATCCGGGCCGGGTGCGCCGGATCGGAATCCCCGGCCGCCGCCGCGGCGCTTGCGGCAAGCGCCGCCTCGGCGAGGCCGGCGCCGCCCTGCGCCAGCGCAAACAGGCGCAGATACGGCGTCGCGCCGGCAAGCGCCGCCTCGGGCTGGTTGCCGGAGGCGGCCTTCAGCATGAAGCTCGTCGCGCGATCGAGGCTCTCGACCGCCTCGCGCAGCCGCGCCCCGGTCGAGCCGAAGGCCGGCGTCGCCTCCTTGACGAGCCGCTGCAGGGTGGCGCGCATCGCCGCGATCTGCCGGCGCACGGCGTCGCCGTTCGAGAGCGGCAGCTTGCGGAGGACGAGGTCGATCGCCTGGATGCCGTTCGTGCCCTCGTAGATCGGGTTGATGCGGGCGTCACGCAGATGCTGCGCCGCGCCGGTCTCCTCGACGAAGCCCATGCCGCCATGGACCTGCACGCCGAGGGAGGCGACCTCGCAGCCAATGTCGGTCGAGAACGCCTTGGCGACCGGCGTGAGGAGCGACGCCCGCTCCTGCGCGATGGCCCGCGCCGCCTCGTTGCGCGAGCGGTGCGCGCGGTCGATCGCCTCGGCGGTGAGATAGCAGATGCAGCGCGCCGCAGCGGTCAGCGCCTTCATGGTCATCAGCATGCGCTTCACGTCCGGATGCGCGATGATCGGGCTCATGCCGTCGCCGGCGCTGCCTGGCGCGCGGCCCTGGCGCCGCTCCTTGGCGTAGGCGAGCGCGCCCTGATAGGCCCGCTCGGCGATCGCGACACCCTGGAGGGCGACCGCGAGGCGGGCGTTGTTCATCATCGTGAACATGCAGGCGAGGCCGCGGTTCTCCTCGCCGATCAGAAAGCCGGTCGCGCCGCCCGCGTCGCCATAGACCATGGTGCAGGTCGGCGAGGCATGGATGCCGAGCTTGTGCTCGATGGAATGGCAGCGCACGTCGTTGCGCGTGCCCTCGGGCAGCAGCTTCGGCACGAGGAAGAGCGAGATGCCGCGAGTGCCGGGCGGCGCGTCGGGCAGGCGCGCGAGCACGAGGTGGACGATGTTGTCGACCAGGTCGTGCTCGCCATAGGTGATGAAGATCTTGCTGCCGGTGATCCTGTAGCTGCCGTCGGCGGACCGCTCGGCGCGGCTGCGGATGGCGTTGAGGTCGGAGCCGGCTTGCGGCTCGGTCAGGTTCATGGTCGCGGTCCATTCGCCGGACACGACCTTGGCGAGATAGCGGTCTTTCAGCTCGTCCGAGCCGTGCTGCGCCAGCGCCTCGACGCCGCCCATGGTCAGGAGCGGCGCGAGGCCGAAGGACATGCAGGCCGAGTTCCACATCTCGACGCAGGCCGAGTTGAGAAGCGTCGGCAGGCCCTGGCCGCCATAGGCCTCGGGACCGGGCAGCGCGTTCCAGCCGGCCGCGGTCCAGGCGCGATATGCCTCCTTGAAGCCGCGCGGCATCGCGACGGCGCCGTCCTTGAACGCCAGGCCCTCGCGATCGCCGCTGCGGTTCAGCGGCGCGAGCTCCTCATTCGCGAACTTGCCCGCCTCATCGAGGATGGTCTCGACGAGATCGAGCGAGAGATCGCCGTGCAGCTCCTCGGCGATCGCGCGGTCGAGGCCGGCGACGTGGCGCATGGCAAAGACCATCTCGGCGACAGGCGCGCGATAGCTCATCGGATCTCCGGTCATTTGCCGTCGGGCCCCGTCATTGACGCACGGGGTCGCGCATCTCTAAGCCGCTCCGGTATCTGGAAGGGCTTGGGTTGCAAGATAGTTTAGACGTGAACGATCACGGGTCAACAGCCGCCCCGCGCAGGACGGAGACGCTTGGACCCGACGCGGTCCTTCGCGCCGCCGAGATGCTTCGGCGCGGCGGCCTCGTCGCGTTCCCGACCGAGACGGTCTACGGGCTCGGCGCCGACGCGACCCGCGCCGAGGCCGTGGCGCGAATCTACGCCGCGAAGGAGCGGCCGCGCTTCAATCCGCTGATCGCCCATGTGGCGAGCGTCGATGCGGCGCGGCGGGAGGGCGTCTTCGACGAGAGCGCGCTTACGCTCGCCACGCGCTTCTGGCCGGGTCCGCTGACCCTCGTGGTGCCGGGAGCGTCCGGCGCTTCGGTTTGCGACCTCGCCCGCGCCGGCCTCGACAGCGTCGCGCTGCGCGTCCCGGCGCACCCGCTGGCTCACGCGCTTCTCGAACGGGTCGGCCGTCCCGTCGCGGCGCCGTCGGCGAACCGCTCGGGCCGGGTCAGCCCCACGACCGCCGCGCATGTCCTTACGGACCTTGAGGGCCGCATCGACGCGGTGCTGGACGGCGGCCCGACCGCGGTCGGGCTCGAATCGACGATCGTCGCCTGCCTCGGCGAGCCGCGCCTGCTGCGCCCGGGCGGCGTGCCGCGCGAGGCGCTCGAGGCGGCGCTCGGGCGCAAGCTCCTCGGGGCGGCGCGCGAGACCGGCGCGCCACGGGCGCCTGGCATGCTCGCGTCGCATTACGCACCGCGCGCGAAGGCGCGGCTCGACATCGATCGGGTCGTGCCCGGAGATGCCGTGCTTCTCTTCGGAGCGTTCGAGCCGCCGGGGCTCGCGGCGGCGCAGGCGGTCCTCAACCTGAGCCAAAGCGGCGACCTGACCGAGGCCGCCGCTCATCTCTTCGGACATCTGCGCACGCTGGACGCGAGCGGCGCCGAAAGCATCGCCGTCGCGCCGATCCCGGAGCATGGCCTCGGCGAGGCGATCAACGACCGCCTGCGCCGCGCCGCCGCCGGAGGCTGATCGCGATTTTGCGGGGGGATCTCCGGAGAGATTACGCCGGCTGCGCCGATGCCGCGGCAAAGCCCGGTAACCGCAGGGCGGCGGGACGCACCGCGAAGGCGCCGTCGCCGGCCAGCACGTAGGTGACGGCGGCGATCACGAGGAAGGCCGGGTACTCCCAGCCGCCGCCCGTTGCCGTGAAGAGCCAGCCGTTGCCGGCGTGCACGAACAGCGCGCCGGCGAGCACCGGCAGGAGCGCGAGCGACACCCACCGGCCGTAGAAGCCCGCGACGATCGCGGCGCCGCCGACGAGCTCGGCAAGGACGATCGGCCAGGCGAGCGCCGCCGGCAGGCCGACCTTGCCGAGGAAGCCCTCGAAGCCCGGCATGGTGAAGACGAGGTACTTGAGAAGCGCGTGGGCGATGAACATCGCGCCAAGCGCAACGCGCAGCAGGAAGATGCCGTAAGGGGCAAGACGGGTGTCGATCATGATGGGTCTCCAGATCCAAGGGCGCGCCAGCGCCGATCCGAAGAGAAGATCAGTGTTTCTCCTGCGCAAATCCATCGATAAGGTTGCATCGTTCCGCTTGCACCGGTGCAAGAATGTCCGACTCGCCGCTCGCCTGGGACGACTTCCGCCTCGTCAAGTCCATCGCCGAGGCGAGGGGCCTTGCCGGCGCTGCCGAGAAGCTCGGCGTCAACCATTCGACCGTGTTCCGACGGCTCGGCCAGATCGAGGAGCGGCTTGGGCTCAAGCTCTTCGAGCGCCACCGCACCGGATACGCTCTCACCACCGCCGGCGAGGAGATGGCCGTGCTCGCGGCGCGCATCGACGACGAGGTGGCGGGCTTCGCGCGCAAGCTCGCCGGGCAGGCGATCTCGCCGGCCGGCGAGCTGCGCGTCACGACGAACGATACGCTTCTCGTCCACCTCTTGACGCCGCTGTTCGCCGCCTTCTGCGCCCGCTGCCCGGATGTGCGGCTCGACGTGGTCTTGTCGAACCAGGCGATGAACCTGTCGAAGCGCGACGCCGACGTCGCGATCCGCGCCACCGACAACCCGCCGGAGACGCTCGTCGGCCGCCGCGTCGCGACGATCGCCTGGGCGCTCTACGGGCGCGCCGCGGACTTCCCCGGGCCGGGCGGCGTCGATCTCGTGAGCCTCTACGAGCGGCCCTGGATCGCGCTCGGCGACAATTTCGGCGGCGTCAAGGCGGCGCGCTTCGTGCGCGAGCG
>JAJKJG010000266.1 GCA_021154065.1 Methylobacterium sp. | reverse complement strand
GGCTCGGGCGGCGGGGGCGGCGGCGGCGCAGGCGGACGGCGGGTCGGCGCGAACAGCGGGCGCTCGCGCGTCGCCGACAAGGCCTGAAGGGTCAGCCCGCCGAGCGGGTTCGAGAGTTCGGCGGCGCGCTCGACCGGGGCCTGCGCGACCGCCGCCGGAGGAAACCACAGGGCGAGGCACAGGGCCGAGAGCGCCCGCAGCGCCGATGACGCGATGCTCGTCATGCGCCGGCTCGCCGCCACTGGCCGCGCAAGGTCAGCGAAACCCGCAACGGGCCGTCCGGCGTGCTCCGTTGCGCGGCCGGGCTCGCCGGCCGGACCGACAACGAGCCGACCGTCAGGTAGGGCGTTCCGGTCTCGAGCTGGTAGAGCAGGGCCTGGAGGGCATCGAGCGAGATTTCCAGCGTCGCCTGGACGAGCACGTCGTCCGGCGCTTCGCGCGTCGCCGCCTCGACGCCCGACATCGCCACCGTCGCGTTCTGCTCCGTCGCGAGGCGGGCGAAATAGCTCTGCAGCTGGGCGCCGGCCTGGCCGTGCGTCGGCGCGTCGATGAAAGCTGCGGCCGGCGCCTCGACGATCCGCGCCGGCCCCGACGTGCCCCCGGCCCCGGCGGGGGCGCGGGCGAGGCGGGCCAGGAGCTCGCGGCGCTCGGCGAGCTCGTCTGCCGCATCGCCGCGCAGGCTCAGCGAATAGCCGGCGGCGAGCACGCAGCCGAGGAGCACGACGAGCAGGGCTCCGAGCGCGGCCAGCTGCTCCCGCGTCAGCCCGAGGCGGCTCATGGGCTCGCGACCTCGAGACGGGGCTGGACGCGCGCCTCGATATGGAAGCGGAACAGGTTCTCGTCGGCGCTGCGGGTCGTCGGGGCGAAGAAGCGCACGTCGGCGAGATGGCCCGAGGCCTCGAGCGGCGCGATCAGCGAGGGCGCGTCGGCCGCAAGCCCGATCATGCGCAGCGTCGGGCCCTCGATCGTCAGCTCGTTCAGATAGGCGCTGTCCGGCAGGAAGCGCGACACCGCCTCGAGCGTAACGATCGCGGCCGGCGCCGACGCTTTGACGCTCCAGGCTTTTTCGAGCGGGTTCAGCGCCGCCCTGGAGACCGCCGAGCGGGCGCCCTGGACCTGCCGCTGCAGCGACTTGATCCGGGCCGACAGCTCCTCGCTCTCGGCCCGCATGGCGGCGCCGGAGGCGGTCGCCCGGGCCGTGAGGGCAGCGCTCGCCGCGACGCAGGCGGCGACGCCCGCGGCGATCGCCCAGCGCGCGCGCTTGAGGCTCTCGCCCGGCGCGTCCTCGACGCGCGACCACAGGACGACGGCGCCGCCGGCGGCGTCCGGGCTTGCCGGCGCGACGACCCGATCGACGCTCAAGCCGGCCGCCGCGACCTCGTCGCGCGCGGCGTCGACGACGGCCCGCGAGGTGATCGACACGGAAACGTCGAGGGCGGCGCCGTCATCGCGGCTCTCCTCCACGGCAAAGCCGTAGACGGCCTGATCGGCCTTCCAGGGCGAGAGGCGCTCGATCTGGTTGCGGACGATCCCGGGCACGAACTCGCGGGCCTGGCGCGGCACGCCGAGCCGCTCGTGCAGGACCTTGTCGCGGGGAAGCTCGAGGACGACCGCGCCGTCGCGCGCCGCCTCGAGCACGGCCTCCGGCGCCTTCGCTCCGGCCGGCGCGGAGCCGAGCACCTCGTTCCCGGCCGCGGCGTCGCGCCGGAAGACGAAGCCGTCCCCGTCGCGCGCCACGACGAGCACGCGCCGGGCTCGCCAGCGCTCGCGCAATCCGACGGCGAGGGCGGCCAGAACCGCAAGCCATCGCTGGAATACGGCGCCGATACTCATCGCTTCGCCTCGGCGTTCCGCGGCGATCCGCCCCGCCCCGATTCTAGTGGGTTCCAGGCGAGAATACGATAGGGCTCGCTGTCGTCGCGCAGCAGGACGATCACCGCCTTGGCGGCGGTCGCGAAGCCGTCATCGAGCGTCGCCCTCAGCTCGACCGAGGCGACCCGCTGCGGGGCCTCGGCGAGGTGCTGTTGCGCCGGGCCCAACGTCGCCCTGACGCGGGCGGCGTCGGTCGGGAAGCGCAAGCGGGTCTCGAGGAAGGCGCGGAGCTGCGGGCGCCCAACGCCCGGTAGCGCGGCGATCACCTCGACCGGCGCGGTCAGCGGGTTCACCGTGGCGTTGCCGAAGATCGTCAGCAGCGGGGCCGCCGCCTCGAACAGCTCCGGCGACATGCCGGGGACCTGCGACAATTGCCGGACGTCGCTGAAGGGCCACTCGGATTCCGGCGCCTGGGCTTCCTCCGAGGTCGCCCGCGGCTGGTCCTTGTCGACCGTCCGCCAAGCCACGACCTGCTGCGCGATCCCCTCGGGGTCGCGGGCGCCGAGATGGCGGAACAGCGACGCCAGCACTTCCACCGGCGCCTTGCCGATGTCGATGCGGCCGCCCTCGTCGCCGAGCCGGATCTCCACGCCGCCGCCCGGCATGGCGAGGCGGGTCTCGAGCTCGACCACCGGCGTCGCGTCGAGCCGGCCGATGATGCCCGCCGCGACCTCGAGCCCGGCGGTGAAGAGCGCGTCGGCGCGCAGCCTGTCGCGATGGACGGTGACGATGCCGACAAAGCTCCGGAACGTCGTCGAGGCCGCCATCGCGAGGCCGGAGAGCAGCGCGATCGACCACAGCACGGCGATGAGGATGATGCCTCTCTGGCGGTGCTTCCGGATCACCGCGGATTGCTCCTCGGCTGGGAGGCGGGCGAAGCGGGCTGCTGCCCCAGGCAATAGGGCGTGGCCCCGAGCTTGGAGCAGGACGGCCGCGCATCCGAGCGGATCTCGAACACCGGCGGCTCGAGCACGGCGGCGCCGGTGGCGCGGTCGCGCAGGACGAGGCGGACGTAGTGCGGGAGATCGGCGTTGTCGGCCCAGCTCTGGATCCAGACGAGCGATCGGTCGGAATACAGGAACGAGATCTGGAGGTTGCCCTCCAGGAGGACCACCGCGTCGCGCGGCTTCGCCTCGGCCGCGGAGGCGCGTCCGAGCCACGGCGCGCGGCGCCTGACGAGGCGCGTCGCATCGCTGCCCTCCTCGACCTCGAGGATGACGATCTCCTCTCCGGGCGTGCCGGAGGCGACGCCCGCCCCGCTGATGAAGGCGAGCTTCTTCGCGCCGCCGTTGAAGATCGCCTTCGCGCCCTGCTCGCCCGAGATGTGCACGTAGCGCGTCGAGGCGAGATCGGTCGCGATCCGCTCCAGGGCCAGCAACAGGCGCTCGGCGTGCCCGACGCCGCGCGTCCCGGCCTCGAACGACAGGCCGACATTTCGGATCAGCCCGGCGATCGCCGCAAGGACGACGGAGCCGATCGCCAGCGCCGCCAGAAGCTCGAGCAGGCTGAACCCGCCCGACGCGGCGCGAACCCTGTGGCGGCGCGCGCCGCTCACTCGAGGCGCCCCAGCCGCACGGTCTCGGCCGTGACGCTGCGCCCCGGTCCCCAGGCGACCGTCGCCGTGATGCGGACCGGTGTCCAGGCGGCGCCCTCTTTCGGCGGCATCATGTCGAGATAGACCGGCTCGGCAGCGACCCGCCAGCGCAGGCCCGAGGTCTCGCCCTCGCGCATGTTCGGCGACCCGACGCGGCTGTAGGGCGCCGTCAAAAGCGAACGAAGCAGGACATGGGCCGCGACCCGCCGGTCGGCATAGCTCATGATGCCGCGCGCCTGCGAGAGAAACGGCACGATCGTCGCCGCGAAGGCAAGCAGAAGCGCAAGCGCGACGAGCGCCTCGAGCAGCGTGAAGCCGCCGGACCGCGCCTGCCGCTTAGAGGTCAAGGATCGTCACCCCGCCGGTGAACCAGTTGACGCGGATCTCGTAGCCGAAGCCGTCGCGCGAAACGCGAAACGCCGCTCCGGACGACGAGCCGTCGGGCTCGAAGCGCACGATGGCGCGCTCGCCGCTCCGCTCGCTGCCCGCGCCGAGGACGTCGAGGACGACGTCGTCGGGCAGCTTCACGGTCTTGCGTCCGTCACCGAACAGGGTGCGGCCGCCGCCGTCGATGAACACCTGCCGCCGGCTGCCGGTCAGGACGGCGCTGAGCCGCTGGCGCCGAAGGAGGTCGGCAGTCTCGAGCGCCAGCGCCTTGAGCTGGCCGCGCCCGGTGCCGCGGCTCATGCCGATGGCCAACGACGCGAGGAGCGCGACGATCGCCATCACGGCCATCACCTCGATGAGCGTGAAGCCGGCTTGAGCCTCAGCGCTCGACGTTCGAAATGTCGGCCGCCGTGCCGGTGCCGCCTTCGCGGCCGTCGGCGCCGAATGACACGATCTCATAGGGGACCCGATCCGCCGGTGAGCGATATTGATAAGGGTTGCCCCAGGGATCGACGGGGAGCTTCCCGTTCTTCAGATAGGGGCCGGTCCAGACCTGGGCGCCGCTCGGCCGCTGGACGAGCGCGTTCAGCCCTTCGGAGGTCGTCGGATAGCGCCCGGCGTCGAGATAGAACAGATCGAGCGCCGAGCCGAAGCTTTCGATCTGCAGCTTCGCCGTCTTGACGCGCGATTCGCCGAGATAGTTGAGCACGCGCGGGCCGATCAGCCCGAGGATCAGGCTGATGATCGTGAGCACGACGAGGAGCTCGACGAGCGTGAAGCCGGCCTCTGCAGCGCGGGCGGCCCGCGGGCGACGACGAGGAGGAAAGCGGCGGGGCCAGTTCAAAGGGCGAGCTCCGTAATGCTCAGGAGAGCGCTCATGATGGAAACGATCAGCGCCCCGATGACAAGGCTCACGACGATGATCGTGATCGGGCCGATCGCCCCCATCAGCCGGTCGAGGCCGATACCAAGCTTGTGCTCGTAGAACTGCGCCGCGTGCGCGGCGATCGCCGGGAGGTCGCCGGTCTCGTCGCCCACCCGGAGCATGCGGATCGCGAGCGGCGGCAGGAGGTCGGTCTCCGAGAGCGCGTCGGCGAAGCGGCGGCCGTTCCTGACCTCCTCGTGCAGGCGGTCGATCGCGGCGACGTGCCGCGGGTCAGAGACCACGTCGCGCAGGATCTTGAGCGCCGTCGGCAGGCCGACGCCGTGCTCGATCAGAAGGCCGAGCATGCCGATGATCTGGGCCGTCCTGCGGTCGCGCATCGGTCCGGCGACACCGGGCAGCGTCGCAAGCGCCGCGACGATGCGGACCCGGCGCTCGCGCTTGCTCAGCACCAGCCAGACGCAAAGCGCCGCGATCAGGCACCCGCCGAGGAAGAGGCTGAGGTTTTCCTGGAACCACCCCGACAACGTCAGCACGATCGCCGCTCCGGCGTTGAGCCGGCCGCCGAGATCCTTGAACACCGGCTCGAACTGCGGCACGACATAGATGAGGAAGAACAGCAGGATGAGCACCGCCGAGGCGATCAGGAAGATGGGATAGCGCATCGCCGAGTTGAAGCGCTCCTTCAGGGCCTCGCGGCGGACGCGGTCGAGCACGATCGCGCTGAGCACCCCTTCGAGCTTGCCCGACGCTTCGCCGGCCCGCACCATCGCGATGTAGGCCGGCTCGAAGATGGCGGCGTGCTTCTCGAGCGCCTCGGCGAAGCTCTCGCCGGCCGAGATTGACGACCGCAGCGTGCTCGCGAACGTCGCCAGCGGCTTGCTGGCGTCGTCGCTGAGCGTCGCGAGCGCCGCCTCGAGCGTCAGCCCGGCGCCGACGAGAAGCGCCAGCTGGCGCAGGAACAGGGTGAGCTCGCGCGGCCGCGGCAGCTTCGCACCGAGCCGGCGCGCCCGCGCCAGCATGCCTTTCGTCGCGATCTCGGCGTCGATCGGCAGATGCCCGAGGTACTCGATTCGCCGTATGACCTCCTCGCGCGAGGGCGCCTCGACCTCACCGAGCACGACCTCCCCGGACCGGGTCATGGCGCGGTATCGAAAATGCGGCATGTCCTCGCCGAGGCCCCTTCAGCCGGCTTCACCGCCGGCGTGCACGCGCCTTTCGCCGTCGGTCACAGGCTCGCGGTGACGCGGAAGACCTCGTCCACGGTCGTGAGGCCGGCGCGGCATTTCTCGATCCCATCCTCCGTCATCGTCGCCATGCCGGCGTCGCGCGCCACCCGCTCGAGATCGATCGCGTCGGTCTTCGGACCGATGCCTCGCCTGACCTCCGGGGTGACCTCGAGAACCTCGAAGACACCCTTGCGGCCGCGAAATCCGGTGAAGGCGCACCATTCGCAGCCTTTCGGCTGATGGATGACATCGCCCTCGCGAAAGCCGAGGGCAGCGTATCGGTGGTCCTCGGTGAGATCAACGGCCGTCACGGCGCGCGGCGCCTTGCAGTGCTCGCAAAGGATCCGCACCAGCCGCTGGCCGATGATGGCGCGAACGCATGACGAGAGCAGGAAGCTCTCGACCCCGAGGTCGATCAGCCGCGGGATCGCGCCCGCCGCCGTGTTGGTGTGCAGCGTCGTGAGGACGAGGTGGCCGGTCAACGCCGAATGGACGCCGATATGGGCGGTCTCGGAGTCACGCATCTCGCCGACCATGATCACATCCGGGTCCTGGCGCAGGAACGACCGGAGCGCCGACGCGAAGGTCAGGCCGATCGTCGGGTGGACCTGGGTCTGGTTGATGCCCGGGATCTGGTACTCGATCGGGTCCTCGACGGTCAGGATCTTGCGGCTCGCATCGTTGATTTCGGCGAGCGAGGCAGCGAGCGTCGTGGTCTTGCCGGAACCGGTCGGTCCGGTCACGATGATCATCCCGAACGGCGCGTTCAGCACGCCGCGAAGGATCGCCTCGCCGCGGCTCGAAAGGCCAAGCTTGTCGAGCGCGACGACACCCGAGCCCTTGCGCAGCAGCCGGACGACGGCGCTCTCGCCGTGCATGGTCGGCATCGTGGCGACGCGCAGGTCGATCTCCGACCCGTTCATCAGCACCCGCGCCCGCCCGTCCTGGGGCATGCGGCGCTCGGTGATGTTGAGGCCGGCCATGATCTTCAGGCGCGAGAGGATGCCTTTCGCCATGCTCATCGGCGGCGCCGGGATCGGCTTGAGCAGACCATCGATTCGCAGCCTGACCTGAAGCCCGGTCGAGAACGGCTCGACATGGAGGTCGGTGGCGCGCTGCTCGACCGCGAGCCGGAGGAATTCGTCCACGGCCCGCACGACCGGCGCGCCCCCGGCGAGATCGCGCAGGTCGTCGAGATCGTCGTCGGCGGCAGCTGCCGCCTCCGGCGCGCCGGCGAGGCGCGGCTCCTCGGGCTCGAGGCGCGTGACCAGCGCCGCCTCGATGTCGTCAGCGGTCGCGACCGCGATAGTGACGGCCCGCTGCAGCGCCAGCTCGACGGCGCGGATCGCCTCGCCGTCGGCCGGGGTCGCGACCGCGAGGGTCAGGGTGCCGGAAGGCGTCTCGTAGCGGAAAAGCCGGCGCTCGCGAAGAAAGCGCGGCGAGAGCTCGGTCCCGAGGAAGCGGCTCGCCACGAGATCGCCGCGGTTGACCCGGTCGCAACCGTAGAAGGTGGCGAGCTCCTCGGCAAAGCCCGACTGCGTCAGCTTGGTCAGGCCGACCCAGTCGAATTCGCCGCGCGTCTCGGGGCGCCTGTCGCGCAGGCCGCCATCGAGCGCCTGCGGGTCGCGCAGGGCGCCCCGCTCGGCCAAATGGGCCAGAAAATCGCTGTGCAGCATCGGCTCGACCGGGCCCTGCCTTGCCTCGAATGTCGCGCCACACTGTCCCAGGGCCGCCGCGGAGGCAATGCCGGCCGGGGCCAGCCCTCCCCCGAGGCGGCCGCGTTGTCCTCATTTTGGCCACGTGTTAAGGCTTGGGTAACGATAATAAGGGGGGCGTGCAGCTGTGCAGCGCGCGGGGCGAGCTACAAAACTTGGCGCGATCCGCGTTCTGGCGGCGCTTGCCGGCGTTCTCGCCGTGGCGGGCTGCATGCAGAACTCGGTCACTGCGCCGCGCTCCGACCCGGTCGACGCCGTGCGCTACGCCGACCTCGGCGCGCGCCAGCCCAGGCCGGTCGACGCCGAGGGTAGC
>JAJKJG010000265.1 GCA_021154065.1 Methylobacterium sp. | reverse complement strand
CTCGATCTCGTCCCGGCCCTCAAGGGGGCACATGTGATCCGCACCTGGACCGGCATCGACGGCGAGATGCCGGACGACATCCCGGTGATCGGCCACTCCGCGACGACGCCGGACCTCATCCACGCCTTCGGCTTCTCGGGGCATGGCTTCCAGCTCGGACCCGTCATCGGCGAGATCATCGCCGAGCTCGTCATTAACGGCCGCTCCTCCTCGCCGCTCGAGCCCTTCCGGATCGGCCGCTTCGCTGGCTGGAAGGGCACGCCGGGCGAGCGGACGGGGGGCGTCGAGCATTGATCTCCGAGAAGTTGCTTGGCCACCGCGCGCGAAGCGTTACGATGGCGGCCAACAGGCACCCTGTTCGAACAAGAGCCAGCAAGGGGAACACCAGGATGAGACCATTTCTTCTCGCCGCCGCGGCGGCTTTCGCGCTCGCCGGCGCCGCAAGAGCCGAGACGACGCTGAACGTCGGCATGTCGGCGGCGGACGTGAACCAGCTCGACCCGCACCGCGCCACGACGACGCAGGACAAGCCGCTGACCGCCTGGGTGTTCAACGGCCTCGTGCGCTTCAAGCCCGGCTCGGCAAGCCTCGAGGGGCTGGAGCCCGACCTCGCCGAGCGCTGGGAAAGCTCGCCCGACAAGACCGACTGGACCTTTCATCTGCGCAAGGGCGTCAAGTTCCACGGCGATTTCGGCGAGCTCACGGCCGACGACGTGGTGTTCTCGCTCAAGCGCGCCGGCGATCAGAAATCGTCCTCGTTCTACGCCGACTACGCCCCGATCGAATCCGTCGAGGCGGTCGATCCCTATACGGTCCGGATCAAGCTGAAGCAGGCGGTGCCGGCCTTTCTCGGGCTCGTCACCAACTACCACGGCGGCTTCGTCCTCAGCCGCAAGGCGGTGGAGAAGTTCGGCGAGAACTTCCGCCTCAATCCGATCGGCACGGGTCCTTTCCAGTTCGAGGCCTACAAGCCGAACGAGAGCGTGACCTTTACGGCTCACAAGGGGTATTTCCGCGGCGCGCCGAAGATCGACCGCATCGTCTACCGGCTGCTCCCGGCGGATTCGGCGCGCGATCTCGCCTTCTCCTCGGGCGAGCTCGACATCGTCTACGGGCGCCAGGACCAGAAATGGGTCGAGCGCATGAAGAAGGAGAAGGGCGTCGAGGTCACGGTGCTGAGGCCGGCCGAGCTGGGCCTCCTGCACCTCAACATCAAGATGAAGCCGCTCGACGACAAGCGCGTGCGCCAGGCGATCGCCCATGCGATCAACCAGAAGCAGATCGTGAGCTTCAAGGGCGACCTCACGGCGGACCCGCCGGTCTCGGTCGTGCCGGCCGGCTATCTCGGCACCGCCGAGGTGCCGCTCATCCCGCACGACGTCAACAAGGCGAAGGCGCTTCTCAAGGAGGCCGGATTCACCGGCCCCGTCGTCGTGAAATCGGTGCAGTCGACCCTGCCGTCGATGCTGAACACGGCGCAGATCCTGCAGAGTCAGCTCAAGCAGGCTGGCCTCGACCTCCAGCTCGAGGTCGTCGACCACCAGACCTTCCACGCCAACATCCGGAAAGACCTCAGCGGCGCGACCTACTACACGGCCGCGCGCTTCCCGGTTGCCGACGTCTATCTGACGCAGTTCTTCCACTCGCGCTCGATCGTCGGCACGCCGACCGCGGTGACGAACTTCTCGCACTGCGACGTCGCCGACAAGGAGATCGAGGCGGCCCGCACCGAGCCGGATCTCGCCAAGCAGAAGGAGCTCTGGGCGACGGCGCAGACGAAGATCGTCGAGGAGGTCTGCGCCGTGCCGCTGTTCGAGCAGCTGCAGGTCTGGGCCAACAAGACCAACGTCGACTACGGCTACAAGCTCACCGACGCGATCCATCTCGGCCCGGTGATCACCGAGGCGACGACGAAGAAGTGAGGCGCGCAATGTCGACGGCCCGCGATCCCCTCCCCCTTGCGGGGAGGGGTGGGGGTCGCGGGGTCGCGTCCGAACGGAGTCCCTCAGGGACGCCGCATGTACAGCGCTCCGCGTCGGCACCTCCGCTCTACGCCCGCGACCCCCACCCCGCTCGCGCTTCGCGCGAGTCGGCCCTCCCCGCAAGGGGGAGGGATGTACGGCCCGGCTGACCGATGCTCCGCTTCATCGCCAAACGGCTGCTCCTTGCGCTGCCGACGCTGTGGGCGGTGCTGACGCTCGTGTTCCTCTTGGTGCGGGTCGTGCCGGGCGACCCGACCATCATCGTGCTCGGCGATCAGGCGAGCCCGGCGGCGCGCGAGGCGCTGCGCCAGCGGCTCGGCCTCGATAAGCCGCTCCTCGTCCAGTACGGTGAGTTCATGGTCCAGATCGCGCAAGGCGATCTCGGCCGCTCGCTCGTCACCAACCGTCCGATCTCGACCGACGTCGCCGCGGTGCTGCCCTACACGATCGAGCTGACGCTCGCGGCGCTGTTCATCGGCAGCCTCATCGGCGTGCCGCTCGGGGTCGTCGCGGCGCAGAAGCGCGACGGCTTCGTCGACTGGCTCGCCCGCATCGTCTCGCTTGCCGGGCTGTCGTTTCCGGCCTTCGTCTCGGGCATCCTGCTGCTCATCCTCTTCGCCGTGGAGCTGCGCTGGTTCCCGGTGATCTCGACCGTGAACACCTCGGATCCGCTCGAGCGCCTGCGCGCGCTGGCGCTTCCGGCGATCAATCTCGGGCTGCTCATGGTGGCCTACGTCACCCGCGTCACCCGCTCCGGCATGCTCAAGGCGCTCTCCGAGGATTACGTCCGCACCGCCCGGGCGAAGGGGCTGCCGGCGCGCCTCGTCGTGTGGCGCCATGCGCTGCGCAACGTGCTGATCCCGGTCGTGACCGTGATCGGGCTCTATCTCGGCGTGCTGATCGGCAACGCCGTCTTGACCGAGATCGTGTTCAACCGGCCCGGCCTCGGCAAGCTCATCGTGTCGGCGCTGAACCAGCGCGACTACGCGCTGCTGCAGGGCCTCATGGTCGTGACCGCGCTCGCGATTGTCGTCGCCAACATCTTGACCGACCTGACCTACGGCCTCGTCGACCCGCGGGTGAAGACAGCATGAGCGCCGTCGCCGCCAGCGCCCCCGCCGCGCCTGTCGCGATCGCCGCGCCATCCGCCTGGAAGCGCGCGACGCGCTCCGGCGGCCTCGTGATCGGGATCGTGCTCGTCATCGCGATGGTGCTGATCGCGATTTGTGCGCCTTGGATCGCGCCCTTTGATCCGGACGACCAGGACGTGCTGATGAAGCTCGAGCCGCCGTCCGCGGCGCACCTGTTCGGGACCGACGCCTTCGGCCGCGACGTCCTCTCGCGCGTCATCTGGGGCGCCCGCGTCTCGCTCTTCGTCGGCTCGGTCGCGACGCTCGCCGGCATTCTCGTCGGCACGGTGATCGGCATCATCTCGGGCTATTTCGGCGGTCTCGTCGACAAGCTCATCACCGCCGCGACCGACATCCTCTTGAGCTTCCCGCAGCTGATCATGGGCCTGATCCTCGTCGCCGTGCTCGGGCCGAGCCTGTTCAATCTCATCCTCGCCATCGCGATCACGGCGATCCCGGCCTTCATCCGCGTCGCGCGCGGCTCGACGCTCGCCATGAAGGAGCGCGATTTCGTCGACGCCTGCCGGGCGCTCGGCTTCGGCGACCTGCGCATCATGTTCCTGCACGTCCTGCCGAACATCATGGACGAGGTCGTGGTCATGGGCTCGCTCTGGCTCGCGGCCGCGATCCGTACCGAATCGACCCTCGCCTTCATCGGCCTCGGCGTGCCGCCGCCGACCGCGACCTGGGGCGGCATCATCCGCGACGGCTTCGACAACCTGCTCGACGCGCCGTGGCTCTCGATCTTTCCGAGCCTTGCCATCCTCGCCGTCATGATAGCGCTCAACCTGATCGGCGACGGCCTGCGCGACGCGACCGATCCGAGGACGCCGCAATGACCGCCCTGGCCGAGGCAACGGCTCCGGCCGCGACGGTGTCGGCGTCCGAGCCCGCCGCGATCACGGTCGAGGGGTTGACCGCGTCGATCCGCATCGCCGGCCGGTGGTTCGACGCCGTGCGCGACGTGAGCTTCGAGGTGCGACGCCGGGAGACGCTGGCGCTCGTCGGCGAATCCGGCTGCGGCAAGAGCCTCACCGCGCTGTCGATCATGGGCCTCCTGCCGGCCGGCATCGGCCGCATCTCGGCCGGCCGCATCGTCGTTGACGCGGTCGACATGACGGCAGCCGACGAGGCCGGCAAGCAGGCAATGCGCGGCGAGCGCATCGGCATGATCTTCCAGGAGCCGATGACGAGCCTGAACCCGGTGCTGCCGGTCGGCTTCCAGATCGCGGAAGCGCTCGTCGAGCACCGCGGCATGGGGCGCCGCCAGGCGCAGGCGCGGGCGCTCGAGCTGATGGAGCTCGTGCGCATCCCCTCCGCGGCGCAGCGCCTCGACGCCTACCCGCACCAGTTCTCCGGCGGCATGCGCCAGCGCGTCATGATCGCCATCGCGCTCGCCTGCTCGCCGAAGGTGCTGATCGCCGACGAGCCGACGACCGCGCTCGACGTCACCATCCAAGCGCAGGTGCTGGCGCTGCTCGCCGACCTCCAGGTGCGGGAAGGTCTCGCCGTCCTCCTGATCACGCATAACCTCGGCGTCGTCGCCTCGGTCGCCGATCGGGTCATGGTGATGTATGGCGGCGACGTAGTCGAGAGCGCGCCCGTCAAGGCGTTCTTCGCGCGCCCGACGCATCCCTATAGCGAGGCGCTGCTTGCCGCGATGCCGCGGGTCGACCGGCCCTCGGAAGCGCTGGCGCCGATCCCGGGCCAGGTGCCGACCCTGCCGGACATGCCCTCGGGCTGCCGCTACCAGTCGCGCTGCCCGCTGCGGATCGAGAAATGCGCCGAGCGCCCGCCGCTGAACCCGCTGCCCGGCGCGCCGGAGCACCGGGTGCGCTGCTGGGTGAGGGCGCCATGACGGCGACCGCGCCCACGACCGGCGAGCCGTTGCTCGTCGTCCGCGATCTCGCCAAGACCTTCAAGGCGAAGCGCGGCTGGCCGGTGCCGAAGACCGTCGCGGTGCGGGCCCTCGACGGGGTGTCGTTCTCGGTCGCGCCGGGGGAGGCGCTCGGCATCGTCGGCGAGTCGGGCTGCGGCAAGTCGACGGTCGCGCGCGCCTGCCTGCGCCTGATCGAGCCCGATGCCGGCATCGTCCGCTTCGCCGGCGTCGACGTGGCGTCCGCCGGCTCCGCGGAGCTGCGGTCCTTGAGACGGCGGCTTCAGATCGTGTTTCAGGACCCCGCCTCGGCGCTCGATCCGCGCCAGCGCATCGCCGACGCGCTCGGCGAGCCGATCCGGGTCCACGGCATCGCGAAGGGGCAGGAGGTCGCCCGCAGCGTCGCACGCCTCCTCGACGAGGTCGGCCTGCCGCCGTCGGCGGCGCGGCGCTACCCGCACGAGTTCTCGGGCGGTCAGCGCCAGCGCATCGGCATTGCCCGCGCGCTCGCGCTCGGTCCCGACCTGATCTTCGCCGACGAGCCGGTCTCGGCGCTCGACGTCAGCGTGCAGGCGCAGATCCTGGTGCTGCTCGAGGAGCTGCGCCAGCGGCGCCGGCTCGCCTTCGTCTTCATCTCGCACGATCTCGGCGTCGTGCGTCACTTCTGCCAGCGCGTCGCGGTGATGTATCTCGGCCGCATCGTCGAGGAAGGGCCGGTGCCGGCGATCTTCGAAGAGCCGCTGCATCCCTACACGCGCCTGCTCAAAGCCTCCTCGCCCGTTCCCGACCCGGAACGAGCCGTGGCGATGAATCTCCAGGAGGGCGAGCCGCCTTCTCCGGTCGACCCGCCGCCGGGCTGCCATTTCCACCCGCGCTGCCCGTTCGCGATGGATCGGTGCCGGGCGATCGCTCCGGCGCTCCAGGAGGTCGTCGCTGGCCGGCGCGTCGCCTGCCACCTCTTCGATCAACCCGGGGCCGCTATCCTGGCGAGCGGGCAAGAGAAGCCCGAGTCGTCGCGAATCTCGCCCTGATCGGTCGCGTGACGGCAAGAATCTCGTCGAAAGCGGCCGTAGAGACCGCTTGAGCTTCGGCGCGCCATTCCTGTAAAATGCGGTCCGAAAGCTTGGTCGAGATGCGGGCTGGCGCGGCGGGGATTCCCGCCATCACGTCGCCATCTTTGCTGATCTCAGTCGCCGGGCAAGCGGAGCGACTAAAAGCGATGGGCAGGGCGTTTATCTGCTTGGGAGCCTCGATGATGGCCCTCCTGGCGACGGCCTACGAGGCGCGCGCCAAGATGGTCTATTACGAGATCAACGGCCAGCGGTACTCCTACAGCACCAACAACCGCGCGCAGGTCAAGGAAGCCCGCCAGCGCATCGATGCCGCGAACGCGGCCGAGGCGGCGAAAGCGAAGGCCCAGGCGGAGCGGTCGGCCAATCCGCTCGTCGCGGTGTTCGGATCGAAGGCGCAGAGCGACGCCAAGGAGGCGGAGGCGCGCGCCCAGCAAGCCCTTTCCGGTCAGGCAAGGGCGGAGCCGGCTGCCGGCCCGGCGCCCGAGGCCGCCCCGACGCGCCGCCGCGGCGGGGCCGAAGTTGCGCAAGCCAAAGCCCATCCGGCAAAGACGGCTCGGGTGCGAGCCGCACGGCATCCGGCGCCGGCCGTCAAGGTCGCGAGCCGCGGCTCGCGCAAGCCGGCCCCGGAGGTTTCCGCCAAGCCCGCCGTCGCGTCGGTGTTCTACGACGCGGAGTCCGGCATCAAGACGATGCAGATGACCGACGGGACGGTCCGCGAGGAGCCGTTCGACCCGAGCTCCACGCCCGAAGGGCGCGCCGTCCCGGACGCCACCGGCACTTTGCAGAAGCCGCCCGCGAAGAGCCAATAGCCGGGAAGCTGAAGTCGGGGATTGGTGGTAGCGGAGGAGGGACTCGAACCCCCGACACGAGGATTATGATCGCGCCTTCTGTCCGTTAGATCCTGCCAGATCTCGTCAGATCCGCCACCCTTAAGTGCCGGCGCAGCCGGTGTTTTGAGCCCGGAGGGCGTTAGATCTCATGAGATCCCGTTAGATTCGAGCAACACCCCCTCTGGTACCCCGGCGGTACCCCGGCTCATTCAATCACCTCGTCAGCGCTGCGAGGGGCATGGGCGCGCCTTAGTCGCGATGGGCCGTCGTGACCACGATCCTCCAATCGCTGTTGATGCGAAGGAGGTTATAGGAGCGCCGGAAGCGGCGGTACACGCTGCCGTCAGTCTTGAATTGCTCCCACGTCAGGGAGGCCAGAGCGGCAGCCGAGCCAAGCGGCTTGACCTCAAGGTCAAGAAAGCGCCCGCCGCCGAGGTCACGCTCGGAATACTTCCCAGAGAGCACCAGGAAAAATTCACAGACGGCCGCATGCGTCGGCAGGCAGTCGATACGACCGTCGCCGTGAATATGGAGAAATGGCGCATGGTGGAAGGATGCCAGAGCTTCAACGCCCCGCGCTTCTGCGGCGCTCGCGTACCGCTGGAAGAATTTATCGATATCGGCGATCATCTGACGCGCTATCCTTACGCTTTCTTCGAGAAGAGGCATGAAGCTCACCCGACTTGTCGTTCGTCTCACCGCCGTCGGGGAGGCTCAGG
>JAJKJG010000264.1 GCA_021154065.1 Methylobacterium sp. | reverse complement strand
AGGGTCCCCGAAGAGCGGTGGTCGAGGCGGCTGGAAGCGCCCCGTCCGATGAGGCCGGGGCGAGAGAACCGCGGGGACGCCACAGGCCGGCCGACCCAAAGTTTTTTTCGGCGTCCCCTCCTCGCCTTTTTTCAAGGCCGGGGGTCCGCCTCGGGCGTGTGCCCGAGGGGGCTTCCGCGCGCCCGAGATTCGCAGAGGTCTCCGTTCCGGAGAGGTTATGTCAAAGCGACTTCAAGAGGTTGTCGGCGCCGGAGACGTCGGCCTTGCCGGGCGCGTCCTCGATGTTGAGCGAGCGGACGACGCCGTCCTCGACCACCATCGAATAGCGCTGCGAGCGGATGCCGAGGCCGAAGCCCGAGCCGTCCATGGTGAGGCCGAGCGCCTTGGCGAAATCGCCGTTGCCGTCGGAGATCAGCTCGATCTTGTCGCCGCAGCCGCTCTGCTTGCCCCAGACGTCCATGACGAAGACGTCGTTCACCGCCGTCACCACGATGGCGTCGACGCCCTTCGCCTTGATGGCGTCGGCCTGCGCGACATAGCCGGGCAGGTGGTTGCGGTGGCAGGTCGGGGTGAAGGCGCCGGGCACGGCGACGAGCACCACTTTGCGGCCCTTGAAGACGTCGTCGGTGGTCTTCGGCTTCGGGCCGTCGGCGGTCATGACGCGAAAGGTGCTCTGGGGAAGGGAATCGCCGACCTGGATCGTCATGCTCGTCTCCGCGGGTTCTTGGATGGGTTGAGTTAGCGTGGCAGCCGCGCCGTGTCGAGGCGCGCCGCGGTCTCGACGGCACGCTCGCCGGCCGCGAGCGTCAGCCGCAGGTCGAGGGTGCCGGCCGCGTCCTTCGGCCGCTCGAAGATCTCGACCAGGAACCGGCCGTCGGCGCCGCCGCTCGCGGCCGGGAGCGGCTGCAGCCGCCCGGCGGCGACATACCAGCCCGCGGGCGCCTCGACGAACAGGTCGGCGCCCGGCGGGGCGCGCACCGCGACCGCGAGCGCCGGCTTGCCGTCGACGGTCTCCGGGTCGACCGCAAGGATCGACAGATCGCCCGGCGCGCCGAGCGCCTGCGGCCGCGGCACGCGGGCGAGCGCCGCCGCGAGCTCGGGCGCGGGCGGGCCCGCCTCGCCGGGCCGAAGGGCCAGCGCCAGCGACGCCTGCGCCGGGATGCAGATGTCCTTGCAGACGCCGTAATCGAGCTTGAGGGCGAGCCGCAGCGGCTTTCCAGCATCACTCGGGCTCACGCGCACCGGCAGCAGGACGCGGTCCTTGTAGCCGTAGGCGACGCCGCCGGCGTCCTCGAAGCGGTGCGGCGCCGGCCAGAGCACCTCGGCCGCCGAAAGGTTCTCCGACCACGCCCAGTCGAACGCCGGCGGCAGCCCGGATTCGCCCGGCGAGCGCCAATAGGTCTTGAAACCCGGATCGAGGACGATCTCGATCGCGGCAAGACGCGCCGCCCCGTCGGCGCCGCCGGCAACGAGCCGCGCCCGGGAATGATGGCCCTCAACCCAAGGCGAAGCCTCGCCCGCGACGGCGGCGGCCGCAAGGACGAGGCCGACCATCGCACCGAGGACCGCCGCGGCGCGGCGCGGCGCGATTGCGCGTGGAACCAGGGCCCGAGGTTTCGGCTTCATCTTACGCGGGCCACGATAACCCTGCCGCGCCGGCGAGCCATCCACGATCGCGTGAGGCACGGCCGGTTGGGGGTGGCACGGCAATCCGCCTCGGCGTAGCATGGGTCCATGGCTCCGGTTCGCAACAGGGAAACACCAGGCACACCCGGCTATTTCGACGGGCAGCTCCTCGTCGCCATGCCGGGCATGGGCGACGAGCGCTTCTCGCGCACCGTCATCTATGTCTGTGCCCACTCGCCGGAAGGGGCGATGGGCATCGTCGTCAACAAGCCGGCGGCGGACCTCAGCATGCCGGACCTCCTCGTCCAGCTCGAGATCATCCCTGAGGCCGAGCTGATCCGGCTGCCGAACCGGGTCGGCCGCATGCAGGTGCTGATGGGCGGCCCGGTCGAAACGAGCCGCGGCTTCGTGCTCCATTCGCCCGACTTCTTCATCGATCAGTCGACGCTGCCGATCGACGAGGGCGTCTGCCTGACGGCGACGGTCGACATCCTGCGCGCCATCGCCAAGGGCGAAGGCCCGCAGAGCGCCGTCTTGGCGCTCGGCTATGCCGGCTGGTCGGCGGGTCAGCTCGAGAGCGAGGTCCAGGCGAATGGCTGGCTGAACTGCCCGGCCGACCCCGAGCTCATCTTCCACTCGGCCTTCGATCACAAATACGAGATGGCGCTGCGCCGGATCGGCGTCGATCCGGCGATGCTGTCGATGGACGCCGGCCACGCCTGACGAAGGGAGCGGCGCTTCGCCGCCGGCCGGAACGTTTCGGGCGCCGTTCGGTTCTCCGGCCTGCAGACGCGTTGGAGTACCATGCCGCAGCGTGCCGGATCGGGATTTCTCGTCGCTCTCGCGATCGTCATCCTGTCAGGGCCGGCGCTCGCTCAAAGCGCCGACGCTCAAAGCGCCGCTGCTGAACGCTCGCAGAGAAAGGCCGTGAGCCGCTCCTGGGCGGACGAGGTGCGCTCCGCCATCGGCAGCGGCAAGCCAGCCCGGAGCGCAAGACCGGCGGAGCAAGGGCGCGGCTCCGATGTCGAGACCGGCAGCACGAGCCTGTTCTCGCCGCCGCGGCCCGAGCGGCGATAGGCGACTTAGGCCGCCTCGGGCGCGGCGCCGACGAGCTGGCGCGCCTGCAGCGCCGACATCGGCTCGCCGAAGGCCCAGCCCTGGGCGTATTCGCAGCCGATCTGATAGAGCTCGATCGCGTCCGACTCGGTCTCGGCGCCCTCGGCGACGACTTCCATTCCGAGCTCGTGCGCCATCTTGACGATCGAGCGCAACAGCACCGAGCGCTGCCCGTTCGCGCCCGGGCGCACGAAGGACTGGTCGATCTTGATGGTGTCGAAGGGGAAGCGCTGCAGGTAGGACAGCGCCGAGTAGCCGGTGCCGAAATCATCGAGCGACAGGCCGGCGCCGAGGTGCCGGATGCGCTGCAGCATCTGCGCCGCGTATTCCGGGTTCTCCATGACGAGGCTCTCGGTCAGCTCGAGCTTGAGCGAGCCCGGGTGGACGCCGGTGCGGGCCAGCACCGTCTTGACGTCGTGCAGGAGGTCGTGGCGCAGGAGCTGCCGGCTCGACACGTTGACGCTGGCGAAGATCGGCGGCTCGACCTCGAGCGCGCGCTGCCAGGCCGCGAGCTCGCGCCCGGTGCGCTCGAGCGCGAAGACGCCGAGGTTGACGATCAGCCCGGTCTCCTCGGCGATCGGGATGAAGGTCGCGGGCGAGAGGCGTCCGAGCCGCGGATGGTCCCAGCGCAACAGCGCCTCGAAGCCGGCGATGGTGCGGTCCTCGAGCCGCACGATAGGCTGGAACAGCACCTTGATCTCGCCGCGGTCGATGGCGCGCCTGAGGTCGCTCTCGAGGGTGAGGCGATCGCCGGTCTCGGTCCGCATCGTCGGCCGGAACACCTCGACGCGGTCGCCGCCATGGCGCTTCGCATGCACCATCGCGATCTCGGCGTTCTTGAGCACCTCCTCGCGCCGTCCCGCGGTCTGGCGTTCGTAGAGCATCAGCCCGACCGAGGCGGTCAGGAAGATCTCGCGCTCCTCGAAGGTGATCGGCGTCGTCGTCGCGCGCCGAACCATGTCGGCGAAGCCGATGATCCGGTCGGGATCGTGCTCCGACATCAGGATGATCGCGAACTCGTCGCCGCTGATGCGGGCGAGGGTGTCGTGCGGCTTCAGGAGCCGGCCGAGGCGACGCGACAGCGTCAGGAGGATCGAGTCGCCGGCGGAGAGGCCGACCGAATCGTTCACCTGCTTGAACCGGTCGAGATCGAGGCAAAGCACGGTCGGCCGGATGCCCTCGTCCTGCGCCGCAAGCGTGAGCGCCGCGTCGAGCCGGTCGTTGAAGAGCTCGCGGTTCGGAAGTCCGGTCAGGCTGTCGTGGACGGCGTCGTGGAGCAGGCGCTCCTCGGCGGTCTTGCCCTCGGTCACGTCGGCGATCGTGCCGACGATGCGGATGACCTCGCCGTCGGTCCCGACCATCGGCCGGGCTTTGAGGCGAAACCAATGGTAGGGGCCGCTCGCGGCGCGCAGGCGGAAATCCTGGACGACGCGGCCGCGCCGCTCCTCGATCACCGCGTCGAGCGAGGTGCGGTAGCGGTCGACGTCGAACGGATGCAGCAGCTCGAGCCAGCCCGCGGCCGAGCCCTCGAGGGCGCCGCGCTTGAGGCCGAGCTGCTGCTCGACCTCGGGGCCGACGAAGACCTTGTCGCCGGTGACGTCCCAGTCGAAGACGATGTCGCCGGCGCCGGCGAGCGCCAGGGCCCGGCGCTCGGTGTCGCTCATCAGCCCCTGCGCCAGGACGCCGCCGGCGAAGGCGTGCTGCATGACGGTGAAGCCGATCAGCATCACGATCAGCACCAGCGCACCGATCAGCGCCGGCTGCACGAGGTCGGAGGCGAGCGACCCCGTCACGGTGAAGGCGCCGGCGGCGACCCAGGCGACGAGGAGAACCCAGGTCGGCACCAGCATCACGGCGCGATCGTAGCCGTGGGTCGCGAGATGCACGACGAGGAGGAAGCCGACGCCGGCGACCGCCGCGATCGAGATGCGCGCGACGCCGGAGGCGACCGGCGGATCGACGACCGCGAGCCCGACGAGCGCGGCGAGGAAAATGAGCCAGAAGAAGGTGACGTGGCCGTAGCGCACGTGCCAGCGGTTGAGGTTGAGATAGGCGAACAGGAACACGAGGAGCGTCGCCGCGAGCACCGCCTCGGCGGCGGCGCGGTAGATCCGCTCCGCCGCCTCGGTGACCGGGAAGACGCGCTGGAAGAAGCCGAAATCGATGCAGGCATAGGCAAGGACGGCCCAGGCGAGCGCCGCCGCCGCCGGGAAGATCAGCGCCCCTTTGACGACGAAGACGATGGTCAGGAACAGCGCGAGCAGCCCGGCGATGCCGATGATGATGCCCTTGTAGAGGGTGAGCCCGGTGGTCTTCTTGCGGTAGCTATCGCTGTCCCAGAGGTAGATCTGCGGCACGTTCGGGCTGTTGAGCTCGGCGACGAAGGTGACGGTCGTGCCGGGATCGAGGGTCATCAGGAACACGTCGGCCTCGGTCGAGTCCTCGCGCTCGGGCCGGATGCCCTGGCTCGCGGTGATCGCGGCGATGCGCGAGCCGCCGAGATCGGGCCAGATCACGCCCGAGCCGACGAGCCTGAAATGCGGCGCGACGAGCAGGCGGTCGAGCTGCTCGTCGGTGTCGTTCGTCAGCGCGAAGACGATCCAGTCCGGCCGCGTGCCGGTCTCGCGGGCCTTGACGGCGATGCGGCGGACGATGCCGTCGCGGCCGGGCGCCGTCGAGATGCGGATCTCGTCGCCGTCGGAGCGGTAGCGCTCGATCGCCGGCGTGAGGTCGATCGCCTGGACGTCGGGCGATACCCGGACCGCTTCGACCGCCCGCGCCGGCGGCGCGGACGCGAAGAGCGCGAGACTCCCGGCGAGGAGTGCGACGGCGAGATGGACGATGCGCAACGCGTGGTTCTCTCGTCCGCACATCAAAACGGTTCGAGCCAAGTGGTATCGGTGGTCAAGCTTGAGGGCAAGGCGAGGAGCCCCGAGGCCCTCGGCTGTCCCCCGAGGAAACCGGGCCCGGCGTTTGCCTGGAGCGTGGTGCCGCGCCGCCCTGCTTGGTCGCGCTTTGAGGCCAAATCGCGACGCGACGCGTCACCCCCGCAGCCGCGCCGCGATCTGCGGCAGGGGCGGCAGCTTGCGGACCGGCCCGATCGCCGCGACCGTCGGCGCCCCGGCGAGAAGGCGCGCCCCGGCGGCTCTAACCTCGTCGACGGTGACGGCGTCGACCTTGGCGACGATCTCCTCGCTCGGGATGACGCGGCCCCAGGCGAGAAGCTGACGGGCGTTGCGCTCGATCCGGCCGGCCGGGCTCTCGAGCGCCGCGAGCAGCGCCACCTTGAGCTGCGTCTTCGCCCGCGCGACCTCGGTCTCGTCGATGTCGGCGACGGCGGCGCGGGCGCAGTCGAGCGTCACCTCGACGAGCTCGACGAGGTCGGAGGCGGCGGTTCCGGCGCTGATGCCGAAGAGCCCGGTGTCGGAGAACGGCCAGTGGAAGGCGCCGATCTCGTAGGCGAGGCCGCGCTGCTCGCGGACCTCGTGCCACAGCCGCGAGGTCAGCCCGCCGCCGAGCACATGGGCGAACATGTGGGTGGCGTAATAGACCGGGTCCTTGAAGGAGCAGCCGGGCAGCCCGAGGACGAGGCTCGCCTGCTCGAGCCGGCGCTGCATGCGCCGCTCGCCGCCGGTGTAGGACGCCGGCGCGGCGCCGTCCCGGGGCGCCTCGGGCAGGGCGCCGAAGTGGCGCTCGGCCGCGGCGAGGACGCCGTCGTGGCGCACGTCGCCGGCGGCGGCGAGCACCATGCGCTCAGGCGCGTATTCGCGCGCCATGAAGGCCCGGATGGTGCCGCCGTCGAAGGATTTGATGGTCTCGGGCCGGCCGAGGATCGGGCGGCCGATCGCCTGGCCGGCGAAGGCCGTCTCCATGAAGGCGTCGAAGACGAGATCGTCGGGGTCGTCCTCGACGGCCGCGTATTCCTGCAGGATGACGCCCTTCTCGCGCGCGAGCTCGCTGTCCTCGAAGCTCGATTCGGTCAGAATGTCGCCGAGCACGTCGAGCGCGACGTCGATGGTCTCGCCGAGGACGCGCGCCGTGTAGTTCGTGAACTCGACCGAGGTCGCGGCGTTGATCTCGCCGCCGACGTTCTCGATGTCCTCGGCGATCCGGCGCGCGGAGCGGCGGCGCGTGCCCTTGAAGGCCATGTGCTCGATGAGGTGCGAGAGGCCGTGCTCGGCCTCGCGCTCGTTGCGCGACCCCGCCCCGACCCAGACGCCGAGCGTCGCCGTCTTGATGTACGGCATGCGCTCGGTCACGACCGTCAGGCCGTTCGGGAGCGTCGTGACCTCGAGCTCGAGGTCGGCCTCGCGGACGAAGTGCTGGTTCATGCGGCCCTTTCCGTCACCACCCGGGCGCGCTCGCGGATGAAGCGCTCGACCGCGGCCTGGTCGTTCGCGAGGCGCGCGAAGCGCTCGGGCCGGTCCATCAGCTCGGCGAGATGCGGCGGCAGCTCCGGCCGCACGCCCGTCGCGCGCAAGACGGCGTCGGGGAATTTCGCCGGATGGGCGGTCGACAGCGCGATGACCGGCGTGCGCGGGTCGCGGTCGATGAGCGCCCGGCCGGCGTGGACGCCGACCGCCGTGTGCGGGTCAAGGAGGTAGCCGGCGTCGCCGTAGGTGCGCCGCATCTCCTGCGCGACCGTTTCCTCGTCGACTGCCGCGGAGGCGAAATCCCGGCGGATGCGGGCGAGCGGCTCGGGCGCGATCGCGAAGGAACGCGACTGCGACAGGCCCGCCATGAGCCCGCGCACCGCGGCGGCATCGCGGTCGTTGGCCTCGAACAGCAGGCGCTCGAAGTTCGAGGACACCTGGATGTCCATCGACGGCGAGGTCGTCGGCGTCACGCCGCGGATCTCGTAACGGCCGCTGGCGAGGGCGCGGTCGAGGATGTCGTTGGCGTTGGTCGCGACCATCAGCCGCTCAATCGGCAGGCCCATGCGCTTCGCCACGAAGCCGGCGAGCACGTCGCCGAAATTGCCGGTCGGCACCGAGAACGACACCGGACGATGCGGCCCCCCGAGCGCCACCGCGGCGGTGAAGTAATAGACCGTCTGGGCGGCGATGCGGGCCCAGTTGATCGAGTTCACGCCGGAGAGCTGCAGCTCGTCGCGAAAACGCGCGTGGTTGAACATCGCCTTCACGAGCGCCTGGCAATCGTCGAAGGTGCCGTCGACGGCGATGGCCTGCACGTTGGCGGCGTCGACGGTCGTCATCTGCCGCCGCTGCACGTCGGAGACGCGCCCGTGCGGGAACAGGATGAAGACGTCGACCTGGTCGAGCCCGGTGAAGGCGTCGACGGCCGCGCTGCCGGTGTCGCCCGAGGTCGCGCCGACGATGGTGGCGCGGCCGCCGCGCGCCTTCAGGGCGTGGTCCATGAGCTGCGCCAACAGACGCATCGCCACGTCCTTGAAGGCGAGCGTCGGGCCGTGGAAAAGCTCGAGCACGAAGAGGTTGTCGCCGATCTGGACGAGCGGCGCGACCGACGGGTGGCGGAACGGGGCGTAGGCCGCCGCGATCATGCGGCCGAGATCGGGCGCGGCGATCTCGCCGTCGACGAGCGCGCCCATGACGGCTTTCGCGACCTCGGCGTAGCGTCTGCCGGCGAAAGCCGCGATGGCGTCGCGCGAAAGCGCCGGCCAGCGCTCCGGCACGTAGAGGCCGCCGTCGCGGGCAAGGCCGGCAAGGAGCGCGTCGGGGAGGCTGATCGCGGGCGCCTCACCGCGGGTGGAGACGTGCAGCACGGGAGGCCTTGGGGGGAGATCGGGCGCGGACCTTACGCCTCGGACGGCGAGGGAACAAGCTCGCCCGGCCGCCGCCGACGCCAGGCGAAGGCGCCGAAGACGCCGGCAAGGGTCAGCGCGAGCCCGAACCAGGTCAGCGCGTATTGCAGGTGGTCGTTCGGGATCGAGAGCCGGGTCTGCCCGCCCCTCGGCCAGCCGCCGGCGTCGGGGCCGGCCCCGGCGTCGATGAGGAAGGGTGCAACCCGGGCAAGCCCTTTCGCGCGCGCGATCTCGTCGGCGTCGCGCGTGAACCAGACGTTCCGAGCCGGGTCGTTCTCGGGCACGAACCAGCCGCGCTTCTCCGGGGCTCGCATCAGCCCCGTGAAGGTTACCTCGCCGGCCGGATCGGAGCCGGGCCGGCGTCCCGGGTCGCGCAGCTCGGTCGGCACGAAGCCGCGGTTGACGATGACGACCGAGCCGTCCCGGAGCTCGAGCGGCGTAAGGAGGTAGAAGCCCTGGATCGGCTGGCCGGGCTGGGGACCCGGCAGAAGCCCGTGCACGGGCGCCTCCTTGTCGTAGAGGAAGCGCCCGGTGACGCGCACCCGCCGGTATTCCTGGGCTTGCGGCGACCATGCCGCCCACTCCGACTCGGGCGGCAGCGCACCAGGCGTCGCGTAGGCGCGCGCCTCGATCCTCTCGATCAGGTCGAGCTTCCAGGCCCGGCGCTGCAGCTGCCAGGTCCCGAGCGAGACGAGCACGGCGAACCCTATCAACGCCGCAAGCGCCGGCAGGATCAGCCGCCGCAAGGATTGCGCCGTCGCAGCCCTGCCTGAGGCGTCATTCCCGAGCACGATGGAGGACTTAATCGAGATTCAACCGGGATTCTTCGGCTCGATCGTGAAACGCGTCTCTTCCGCCTTGTTGACGTACTGGCTGGCGACGAGCCCGCCTTTGACGAAGCGCAGGGGCAGGATGCACAGGATCAGGATCAGGGGGAGGGTCGTGACGGCGTGAACCCAGAGCGGCGGGTCATAGGTCAGCTCGATCCAAAGGCCGATGGCGGTTGCCGGAATGCCCATCAGCATCATGACGAAGAACGCCGGACCGTCCGCCGGGTCGGCGAAGGAATAGTCGAGGCCGCAGACGTTGCAGCGCTTGGCGAGCGTCAGGAACCCTTCGAACAGCTTTCCCTTGCCGCAGCGCGGGCAGGCCGACCGCACCGCGACGGACAGGATCCATTGCGGGCTGCTGTTGCGCTCCTCGACGGCAGGGCTCGGGGGAGAGTCGGGCATGGCTCGCTCCGGAAAAGCGAAGGGCGGCTCGCGCCGCCCCTCATCATACGCTCTCGGCCGGGCTTTCGTCAGTGCCCGCCGGCGGCCGCATGGGCGCCCGCTGCCCAGACATAGATGCAGGAGAACAGGAACAGCCACACCACGTCGACGAAGTGCCAATACCAGGCGGCGAACTCGAAGCCGAGGTGCTGGCGCGGCGTGAACTGGCCCTGGTAGGTCCGCCACAGGCACACGGCGAGAAAGACCGTGCCGATGATGACATGGGCGCCGTGGAAGCCCGTCGCCATGAAGAAGGTGGCGCCGTAGATGTTGCCCTTGAAGCCGAAGGCGGCGTGGCCGTACTCGTAGGCCTGGACGCAGGTGAAGAGCATGCCGAGGCCGATCGTCAGCCACAGGCCCCATTTCAGGCCTTTGCGGTCGTCGTGCAGGAGCGCGTGGTGGGCCCAGGTCACCGTCGTCCCGGAGGTCAGGAGGATGAGGGTGTTGAGGAGCGGCAGGTGCCAGGGGTCGAAGGTCTCGATGCCCTTCGGCGGCCAGTGCCCGCCGGTGAGCTCGGTGCGGGAAAACTGGATCGGGTCGTTCGGATAGAGCGAGGCGTCGAAGAAGGCCCAGAACCAGGCGACGAAGAACATCACCTCCGAGGCGATGAAGAAGATCATGCCGTAGCGGTGGCTGATCTGCACGACGCGGGTGTGGTGGCCCTCGTAGCTCGCCTCGCGGATCACGCTCCGCCACCAGTTCAGCATGGTGTAGAGGACGCCGAGGACGCCGGCGCCGAAGACGTAAGGGCCGATCCTGAGGCCGGCGAGCGTCAGGCTCTTCATCGTCAGGACAAGGCCGACCGCCATGGTGAAGGCCGCGATCGAGCCGACGAGAGGCCAGGGGCTCGGATCGACGAGATGGTAGTCGTGCTGGGGCTTGGCGTGCGCCTCGGCCATGGTCAGGGCTCTCCGTCGCCTCGGTCGTGCGTCGCTTTAAGCGCGAGCGCGGCGGTTGTCACGCCGCCGGTCACAGTTTCGGGGCGGCCGCGGCGGCACTCGATGTCGCAACCGGCTCGCCGTTCCGGGATGGGAAGAAGGTGTAGGACAGCGTGATGCCCGGCATGGCGCTGACGTCCGGGTCGCGGGCAAGCGCCGGATCGATGTAGAAGGCGACGGCGGCCTCGATCTCCTCGCCGGGCTTGAGCGTCTGCTCGGCATAGCAGAAGCACTGCAGCTTGACGAAGAACGCGCCCGCCTGTCCCGGCTGCACGTTGAAGGTCGCGATGCCGGCGGTCGCCGTCCGGCCGGCGTTGCGGACCTTGTAGAAGACCGTCCGCACCTCCCCGAGCTTGACCTCGACCTGCGGCGCCTCGGGCGTGAAGCGCCAATCGAGCCCGGCCGCGACATTGGCGTCGAAGCGCACCGTGATCGTGCGCTCGAGGATCTCGGCCGCAGGCCCGCCTCCGAAGAGAGGCGTCCCGTCATAGCCGGTGATGCGGCAGAACAGGCCGTAGAGCGGCACCGACGCGTAGGTGAGGCCGACCATGCCGGCGGCAAGCCCGGCGCAGAGCGCCGCCGTGCGGCGCATGCGGGCGGCGAGATCGCGCGAGCAGGCGGCGGGTCTCATAGCGGGCGGTTCAACACCTGCGGGCCCATCTTGGCAATGGTCACGACGTAGAAGAGGAGGGCAAGGGCGGCGAGCGCCAGCGCGATCGCGATCGAGCGCGAGCGGCGGCGTTTCGCCGCTTCCGGGCTCAGTGGCCGCGGTCTTCGCTCGTCGGCGCTCACGCCGGCAATCCGAGCGGGCGCAGGAGCCCGAGCCCATGCTCGGCGAGGAGAGCGGCGAAGAGCAGGAACAGGTACAGGATCGAGAAGCCGAAGAGCTGCTGCGCCGCCCGCATCGCCGGCTCGCCCTCGCGGACCCTGTACACCTTAAGGGCCAGCGCCAGCATGGCGAGCCCGCCGAGCACCGAGACGACCGCGTAGGCAAGCCCGGCGAAGCCCGCCGTGACCGGGACCACCCCGACCGGCGCGAGCACCAGCGTGTAGAGCAGGATCTGCCGCCGCGTCGCGGCCGGGCCGGCGACGTTCGGCAGCATCGGGATGCCGGCGCGCGCGTAGTCCGCCGATTTCACGAGCGCGAGCGCCCAGAAGTGCGGCGGCGTCCACAGGAAGATGATGGCGAAGAGGATGAAGGTCTCAATCGACACCGTGCCCGAGACCGCGGCCTCGCCGATCATCGGCGGGAAGGCGCCGGCGGCGCCGCCGATGACGATGTTCTGCGCCGTCCAGCGCTTCAGCCCGATCGAGTAGACGACGACGTAGAAGAAGATCGTGAAGGCAAGGAAGGCGGCGGCGAGCCAGTTGGCGACAAGCCCGAGCGCCAGCACCGAGCCGACGGCAAGCGTCATGCCGAAGGCCAGCGCCTCCTCCGGCCGGATGCGCCCGTCCGGGATCGGCCGCTTGCGGGTGCGCGTCATCAGCGCGTCGACATCGGCGTCCCACCACATGTTGAGGCAGCCGGCAGCCCCCGCTCCGACGGCGATCATGACGAGCGAGGCGAAGGCGATGACGGGGCTTGCCGGCGCGTGCGCGACGGCCATGCCGACAAGCGCCGTGAACACGACGAGCGACATCACCCGCGGCTTCAGGAGGGCGATGTAGTCGGAGACCTCGCCGCCGGACATGGCCGCGGAGGCCGCGAGGGTCTCGCCGGGTACGGTGTGGGTCAAGCTGGTCGCCGCGCTCATCGCAAGGTCAGGCTCCGGGATTTTGGCATGGCCGGCCCGAAACGGCCAGATGCCTGGAAAGCCTCTCCCTGCCTGAAAGCGTGGGCCGGATCGGGCGCGTCGATCTGGGCGCCCGAGGCCCGATCAGTGACCGGTCTCGGCGATCCGCGGCAGGGTCTCGTATTGGTGGAAGGGCGGCGGCGACGGCAGCGTCCATTCGAGCGTCGTCGCGCCCTCGCCCCACGGGTTCGGCGCCGCCCGCTCCTTGTTCCGGAAGGCGGTGAAGACGCCGTACATGAAGACGAAGATGCCGACCGCGAAGATATAGGAGCCGATCGACGACACGAAGTTCCAGCCGGCGAAAGCGTCCGGATAGTCGGCGTAGCGCCGCGGCATGCCGGCAAGCCCGAGGAAATGCATCGGGAAGAACAGGATGTTCGAGCCGACGAAGGCGAGCCAGAAATGCAGCTTGCCGATCCATTCCGGGATGACGTAGCCCGACATCTTCGGGAACCAGTAGTACATCGCCGCGAAGATCATGAACACGGCGCCGAGCGACAGCACGTAATGGAAGTGCGCCACGACGTAATAGGTGTCGTGCATGTAGCGGTCGACCGGCGCGTTCGCGAGCACGACGCCGGTGACGCCGCCGACCGTGAACAGGAAAATGAAGCCCATCGCCCACAGCATCGCCGCGGTGAAGCGGACAGAGCCGCCCCACATGGTCGCGATCCAGGAGAAGATCTTGATGCCGGTCGGCACCGCGATCACCATCGTGGCGAAGACGAAATAGGCTTGGCTCTGCAGCGACAGGCCGACCGTGAACATGTGGTGCGCCCACACCACGAAGCCGACGACGCCGATCGCCACCATCGCATAGGCCATGCCGAGATAGCCGAAGATCGGCTTCTTCGAGAAGGTCGAGACGATGTGCGAGACGATGCCGAAGGCCGGCAGGATCATGATGTAGACTTCGGGGTGGCCGAAGAACCAGAATAGATGCTGGTAGAGGATCGGATCGCCGCCGCCGGCCGGGTCGAAGAAGGTCGTGCCGAAGTTGCGGTCGGTGAGCAGCATGGTGATCGCGCCGGCGAGCACCGGCAGCGCCAGGAGCAGCAGGAAGGCGGTGACGAGGATCGACCAGGCGAAGAGCGGCATCTTGTGCAGCGTCATGCCGGGGGCGCGCATGTTGAGGATCGTGGTGATGAAGTTGATGGCGCCGAGGATCGAGGCGGCGCCCGCAAGGTGCAGCGAGAGGATGCCGAAATCGAGCGCCGGCCCGGGATGGCCCGCGGTCGAGAGCGGCGGATAGACCGTCCAGCCGCCGCCGAAGCCGAGCGAGCCCGGCGCGCCCTCGAAGAATAGCGACGTGCAGAGGAGGAAGAACCCGGCGACGGTGAGCCAGTACGAGATGTTGTTCATGCGCGGGAACGCCATGTCGGGCGCCCCGATCATCAGCGGCACGAACCAGTTGCCGAAACCGCCGATGAGGGCCGGCATGACGAGGAAGAACACCATGATCAGCCCGTGGCCGGTGACGACCACGTTGAAGGCCTGCGGATTGGAGAAGATCTGCAGCCCCGGCTCCTGCAGCTCCATGCGCATCAGGATCGAGAAGGCGGCGCCGACGAGGCCGGCGCAGAACGAGAACACGAGGTAGAGGGTGCCGATGTCCTTGTGGTTGGTGGAATACATCCACCGCCGCCACCCGCTCGGGGTGTGGTGGTCGGCGTGATCGGCGTGGGTTGCGTAGGCCATGGCGAAATTCGACGTCCTTGTATTCGACCCGTTCAGTCCCTCGCGGCGAGCCTGACGTCGCCAGAGCCGCCTGCGGCGTACTTCTTCTTGGCGTCGGCGAGCCAGGCGGCATAGTCGGCGTCGTTCACCACCCGGATCTGGATCGGCATGTAGGGGTGGCCGTTACCGCACAGCTCCGAGCACTGGCCGTAGTAGACGCCCTCGCGCTCGGCCTTGAACCAGGTTTCGTTGAGCCGCCCCGGCACGGCGTCGATCTTGATGCCGAAGGACGGCATGGCGAAGGAGTGCAGCACGTCCGCCGCGGTCACCTGCACCTTGACCACCTTGTTGATCGGCACGACCATCTCGTTGTCAGCGGAAAGCAGGCGCGGCTGCCCGGCTTTCAGATCCTTGGCGTCGATCATGTTCGAATCGAAGCTGAAGCCGCCGCCCTGGTCGGCCGGGTACTCGTAGGACCAGTACCAGGAGTGCCCCGTGGTCTTCACGATGACGTCCGGCTTCGGGATGATGAGCTGCTCGCGCAGGAGCCGGAAGGACGGGATCGCGATCGCGACGAGGATCAGCACCGGCAGGATCGT
>JAJKJG010000263.1 GCA_021154065.1 Methylobacterium sp. | reverse complement strand
GGGCTGATGAGCGCCTACCAGGCCGGCAACGTCACCCTCGCCAACGCCGTCGGCACCGGCATCTGCGACGACAAGGCCGTCTACACCTACATGCCGGAGATCATCCGCTTCTTCACCGGCAAGGAGCCGATCCTCAACAACGTCCCGACCTGGCGCTGCCGGGAGAAGGACTCGCTCTCCTACGTGCTCGACAACCTGCCGGAGCTCGTGGTGAAGGAGGTCAACGGCTCGGGCGGCTACGGCATGCTCGTCGGGCCGCATGCGGCGAAACGCGAGCTTGAGGATTTCGCTCGCAAGCTCCGCCACGCGCCGGAAGGCTTCATCGCCCAGCCGACGCTGTCGCTGTCGACCTGCCCGACCTTCGTCGCCTCGGGCGTCGCGCCCCGCCACGTCGATCTGCGCCCCTTCGTGCTCTCCGGCGCCGACCAGATCCGCATCGTCCCGGGCGGTCTGACCCGTGTCGCCCTCAAGGACGGCTCGCTCGTCGTCAATTCGAGCCAGGGGGGCGGAACCAAGGACACCTGGGTGCTGGATGGTTAGGTTCGTTCCCCCTCTCCCCGCCCGCGGGGAGAGGGCTGGGGTGAGGGGCCGGAGGAGCGCGCTCACCGGACGCCTCAAACCCGCCCGGGCCCTCACCCGCTCGCTTCGCGGGCCGCGCTGACATGCTCTCCCGCACTGCCGACAACCTCTACTGGCTCTCGCGCTACACCGAGCGCGCCGACTTCGTCGCGCGAATCCTCGACGCGACGCTCAGGCTCGCGGCGCTGCCGGCGAGCTACGGCGGCGAGCGCAACGAATGGGAGGGCGCCGTCGCCTCGGCGGCAGACCTCGACGAGTTCCGGCGGCTCTATTCCGTCGTGAACGAGGACACGGTCCGCGATTTCCTCGCCTTCAGCCCGAACAACCCCTCCTCGATCGCGGCCTCGATCGAGACCGCGCGCGAGAACGCGCGCTCGGTGCGCACGGCGCTGACGACCGAGATGTGGGAGGCGATCAACGGCGCCTGGCTCGAGCTGAAGCGTTTCGACAAGACCGCGATGTGCCCGGAGGAGTTCGGGCGCTTCCTCGACTGGGCGAAGGGCGTCTCGCTCGCCTTCGACGGCTCGGCCTACCGCACGATGCTGCGCAACGACGCCTACTGGTTCACCCGGCTCGGGCTTGCCATCGAGCGCGCCGACAACACTGCCCGCATCCTCGACGTCAAGTTCCATCTGCTGCTACCGGAGACCGAGCGGGTCGGCGGCAGCCTCGATTATTTCCAGTGGACGACCATCCTGCGCGAGGTGTCGGCGCTCACCGCCTACCATTGGGTCTACCGGGAGAGCGTCAAACCCTGGCTCGTCGCCGATCTCCTGATCCTCAACCGGCAGCTGCCGCGCTCGCTCGCGAACTGCTACGAGCTTCTCGTGCGCCATCTCGATCTCGTCGCCGACGCTTACGGCCGCCGCGGACCGAGTCAGCGCCTTGCGAGCAACACGCTGGCGAAGCTCACCGGCGCTCGCATCGACGGCATCTTCGAAACCGGGCTGCACGAATTCATCAACGAGTTCATCGAGGAGAACAACAAGCTCGGAATGGCCATCGTCGAGCAATATCTTGTGTGAAACCGGGCCGGCGCCGTGCCGGCGCGCGGCAGGCCGCCTGTAACCTCCGCCCGATGCGCGTCCGAATCGCCCACGATACGACCTACCGCTACGAGCGGCCCGTCAGGGCGCTCGTCCAGGCGCTGCGCCTGACGCCGCGCGACCACGACGGACAGCACGTCCGCAGCTGGCGCATCGAGCCGAGCGTCGACGGACGGCTGCAGCCGCGCGAGGATGCGCTCGGCAACATCCTGCACATGTTCTCGGCCGACCGCGCCGTCGAGGGCATCACGGTGCGGGTCACGGGAGAGGTCGAGACCAGCGACGCCAGCGGCGTCCTGCGCGGCACGGTCGAGCGCGTCCCGGATCTGTTCTATCTGCGCGAGACCGATCTCACCGCCGCCGACACGGCGATCGCCGAGTTCGCGGCCGATGTCGCCGGCGACGTCGCGGCCGATCCCCTCGCGGCCTTGCACCGTCTCCTCGACGGCGTGCACCGCGAGGCGACCTTCGATACCGCGCCGACCCATGTCGCGACGACCGCCCGGGAGGCCTTCGCGCTGCGGCGCGGGGTCTGCCAGGACCTCACCCACATCTTCATCGCCGCCGGCCGCCACCTCGGCATTCCGGCCCGCTACGTGTCTGGATACTTCTTCCGTTCCGATGGCGTCGTCGAGCAGGATGCCGGCCATGCTTGGGCTGAAGCCAAGGTGCCGCATCTCGGCTGGATCGGGTTCGATCCTGCGAACGGGATCTCGGCCGCGGAGTCGCATGTGCGCGTCGCCATCGGGCTCGATTATCTCGGAGCGGCGCCGGTCCGCGGCACGCGCCAGGGCGGCGGCTCGGAGCGCCTCGAGGTCAAGCTGCGGGTCGAGGAGAGCCGGCCTCAGTTCCAGCTCCAGGCCCAGGATTGAACGGTGCGGCAGGACCATGCGCGCGGCCGATTGCTCCCTCATCCGCTTCGTGCGATCGGGCTGCCGCGGAAAGAGCCGATGACGTATTGCGCCGGAATCCTCGTCAAGCAGGGCCTCGTGATGATCGCGGACACGCGCACGAACGCCGGGCTGGACAACATCTCGACCTATCGCAAGCTGCATGTCATCGCCGTGCCCGGGGACCGGGTGCTGACGATCGCGACCGCCGGCAACCTGTCGGTCTCGCAATCGGTCATGAGCCTCTTGCATGAGGGCCTGGAGAACCCGCAGACCGGCGAGCTCGAGACGATCCGGCAGGTCCCGACCATGTTCCGCGCCGCCCAGCTCATCGGCCGGGCGATCCGGCACGTCCGGTCGACCGATGAGGAGGCGCTCGAGGAGGCCAAGCTCTCCTTCGAGGTCTCGATGCTGTTCGGCGGCCAGATCAAGGACGGCCCGATGCGGCTCTACATGATCTACGCCGCCGGCAACTTCATCGAATGCGGGCAGGAGGCGCCTTTCCTCCAGATCGGCGAGCACAAATACGGCAAGCCGATCCTCGACCGGGCGGTGAAGTTCACGACCGACATCTACGACGCTCTCAAGATCGGGCTCATCTCGATGGACTCGACCATGCGCTCGAACCTCGGCGTCGGGCTGCCGATCGACATCGCGGTCATCTGCCGGGATGCGATCGAGGCCGAGCTCGTTCACCGCATCGAGGCCGGGGAGCCGTATTTCCACGACCTGCGCGAGCGCTGGTCGGCGGCGCTGAGGGCCGCTCACATGGCGATCCCCCGCCCTCCCTACGGCTTGAGCGCCTCCAGTCCCGACCCGGGACTCTAGCAAAGCTCGATAACGCGCCCTCTCCTCAACCGGTTTTAAAGGAAGATCGGCGACATTCGGGGCCCGGAGAGCCGGTCAGGCGGATGTCGAGCAGCTCCTTGTTTTCCAGCCGGTCCTACGGCGCCCTGACGTCGCGGCTCGTCTGGCCGACGGCGACCCTTCTCGTCGTGACGCTGGGCTTCGTCTTCACGACCATCGTCTGGACGAGCGACAGCGCTAATTTCACGGCCGAGAACCGCCAGCGCATGCAGCTGACCGGTGCGCTCGAGCAGCGGCTCGAGGACCTCAAAGCCCGCCTGGTGCAATTCGCCGCCGATCCGGGCCTGCTCGGCGCAGGGTTGCGAACCGCCCCCGCCGACGGCGAAGCCCTGGCGCCGGCGCCTCCCCACCCCTTCGACTTCACCGGCGTATTCGCTCCGGGCGAGAGCGCGCGCCCGCTCGCCACCCTGAGCCGGCAGACGGCGCGCGACGCCAGCGCCGGCACGGCACTCCTCGCCGATCTCATCGAGGCGGCGCGCGCCAACGCCGCCGACGGTGCCCGCGAGACTCCTGGCAACGGCTCCGTGCCGCGCGACCTTGCGGTCTCGCGCCTCGTCTTTGACGGCGCCGCCGTGCTCGCTGCCGTCGCGGTGCCGGTGGCGCGGAGCGCCGGCCGGCAGGCGCTCGTCGTCGCCGGCTACCAGCGGCTTGAGGGCCCCGAGCTGCGTCGCCTCGCCGATCTCCACGCCATCGATCGCCTGCGCGTCGCAACCGAGGAGCCGCGCGACGGCTCGATCGGTCTTGCGGTCCTCGACGGCGCCGGCAACCCGGCGGCCTACCTCGCCTGGACGCCCGAGCGGCCGGGCGACCTCATGCGCGAGCGGCTCGTGCCGCTGACCCTGTTCGGCTCGCTCGTCGCGATCGCGCTTTTCCTCTTCGTCATCGGCTACATCCGCTGGATCGCGCGCGACCTCGCCTCGAGCCAGGAGCATGCGCAGAACCTTCTCGGCCGCGACCCGCTGTCGGGATTGCCGAACCGCCTCCTGTTCGGGGAACGGCTCGACCAGGAGCTTTCTCGCATCGAACGCTCCGGCGGCGGGCTCGCGGTGATGTTCCTCGACCTCGACCGCTTCAAGGACGTCAACGACACCTACGGCCACCAGGCAGGCGACGAGCTGATCAAGCTCGTGGCGCGCCGCCTCGAGGAGCTGCTTCGCGGGACCGACACGCTCGCCCGCTTCGGCGGCGACGAGTTCGCCATCATCCAGACCGGGCTGCGCGCGCCGCTCGATGCCGACGCGCTGGCGCGCCGCATCCTCGATGAGCTGACCCACCCCTTCGAGATCAACGCCACGCCGATCAGCATCGGCGTCTCGATCGGCATCGCGCTCGCGCCGGACAACGGCACGGCCCGCGAGGACCTGATGCGCCTCGCCGACACCGCCCTCTACCAGGCGAAAAGCGAGGGCCGGAACCGCTACCGGTTCTTCGCGCGGCAGATGGACGAGACCATCCGCATGCGCAAGACCGTCGAGGAGGACCTGCGCCAGGCGATCGACCAGGACGGGCTCTGCCTGCATTACCAGCCGATCTTCTCGGCCGACGGCCAGACCATCGTCGGGCTCGAGGCGCTGGTGCGCTGGCCGCATGCGAAGCAGGGCCTCATCAGCCCGGCGCGGTTCATCTCCATTGCCGAGGAGCGCGGCCTGGTCATCCCGCTCGGCGAGTGGGTGCTGCGGCGGGCCTGCCGCGACGGCCAGCGCTGGCCCGGCCTGCGCATCGCCGTGAACGTATCGCCGATCCAGTTCCGGCACCGCGACTTCGTCGCGAGCGTCATGCAGGTCCTGAAGGAGACCGGTTTCGAGGCCAATCGGCTCGAGATCGAGCTCACCGAGGGCGTCGTCGTCGAGGATGCGGACGCGGCCGAGGCCGCCATGATGAACCTGCGCGACCTCGGGGTGAACCTCGCGCTCGACGATTTCGGAACCGGCTATTCCTCGTTGATCTACCTGCGCCGCTTCGCCTTCGACAAGATCAAGATCGACCGCTCCTTCCTCGAGAGCATGGAGGCGACGGGCGAATCGGCGATCCTCGTGCACTCGATCGTCCACCTCGGGCGCGCGCTCGGCCTGACCGTGACGGCGGAGGGCGTCGAGACCAAGGAGCAGCACCGGTTCCTGCAGGCGCTCGGCTGCCACCAGCTCCAGGGTTTCCTGTTCTCGAAGCCGGTCCCGCCGGAGGAGATCGACCGGATGCTCGGGATCGGCGCGCCGACATCCGAAGCGGCGGCTTGAGCCTTCGGGTCAGAACAGGCTTCCGAGCCCCGCGACGATCGCCCAGATGAAGCCGAGGCTGAGCGTCACCCCGAGGGCGCCGACGCCGAGCCCGGCAAGGACGAGGAAGCCGTCGCGCTCGACGAAGCCGAGACCGACGAGGCATACCGCGAGCCCGAGCGGCATCTGGCCGACGACCGGCGCCGCGAACAGCAGGCCGAGCGCGAGCGCGAACAGCAAGACGCCGACGAGGCGCAGCGCCAGCGGGTTCTCGAAGACGGCCATCCGCGGCTTCGACCAGTGCTCGAGACGGCGCAAGGCGGGCATTGCGCGGCCGACCGCCCGCGCCACGTCCTGACGTGCGATCGAGCGGGCGAGGATGGCCTTCGGGACCCAAGGGATTGCGCGGCCGGCGACGATCTGCACCGCGACGAGACCGAGGAGCAAGCCGCACAGGAGCGGGATCGGCGGCGGCATCGGCAGGCAGTTGAGGAGACCGAGCATGACGACGAGGAGCGCGAAAGCGCGGTCGCGCAGGACGGCGACGATCTCGGCAATGGTCAAGCGGTCGCTTGGCTGGTCGGCAAGCCGGGCCAAGACCTCGGACGTACGGGTTTTGCGGGACAAGAGCACAGGCGGGCAAGAGGAACGCTGGCGCGCACCCTCTAGCCGAGAACCGCCGCAGCGCCAAGCTCAGCGTCGGGCGCGAAAACGCCGCGCCGGCCGCTTAGTGCAGCGTCAGCACCCCGTCGACGGTCCGGAACTCGGCCGGCTTTATCAGCCGGGAGTGGGCGACGGTCACGGAATGAAGCGGCCCCTCGAGCTCCCGCGACCAGAACGCCAGGAAATCGTGCAGCACCGGGAATTTCGGGGCCAGGTCGTATTCCTGCCAGATGAAGGTCTGGAGCAGGTGCGGATGGTCCGGCAGACGATACAGGATATTGGCCGTCGTCAGCCCGTAGCCCTCGAGCTGGCGGATGAAGTCCTTCGAGACCATGAGACCTCCTTTCGCCGAAGCGGAGGCTCGG
>JAJKJG010000262.1 GCA_021154065.1 Methylobacterium sp. | reverse complement strand
CCGTCGCGCAGCATCTCGATGCCTTCCGGCCCGGCCGAAGGGTGGCCGGAGCAGTCCATGACGAGATCGGCCCCGAAGCCGCCGACGATCTCGCGCACGCGCGCGATGCGCTCCGCCGGCGACGTCACCGCCTCGATGTCGACCGTCGCCTCGGCGCCGAACTTGCGCGCCAGCTTGAGCCGCGGCTCCTCCGGCGCGCCGACGCAGATCACGCGGCCCGCGCCCATCTCCTGCGCCGCCGCAACCGCGAGAATCCCGATGGGCCCGGAGCCCTGGACGACGACCGTGTCGCCCCATCTGAAGCCGCCGGCGCGGGTCGCCCGGTTGAAGGCGCGGATGCAGGAGGTGAGCGGCTCGGCGAGCGCGCCGAGCCGAAGCGGCATGTCGTCGGGCAGCTTGTAGATCTTGGTGCCGGGCAGCATGTCGAGGTCGACATAGACGTACTCCGCCCAGCCGCCCCACAGGTGCGGCGGCTTGTCGAAGCCGAGATAGCGCCCGTAATAGACCGGCGTCAGGCACTTGTTGGCGTTCTCGGGGTAGTGGACGCAATAGTGGCAGCGCCCGCACGGCATCAGCGGCGGGATCATGATCTTCGAGCCGACGGCGATCGGCTTGCCCATGAAATCCTCGACGAGCGCGGCGCCCTTCTCGACGATGACGCCGCCGATCTCGTGGCCGAGCGTGAACGGCCAGGGCAGCGGCTTCGGCCAATGCCCCTTCAGGATGTGCTGATCGGTGCCGCAGACGCCGCAGGCGCCGATCTTGATCAGCGCCGCATTGTCCGGCACCGCCGGCCAGGGCACCGTCTCGATGACGGGCTTCGCGCCCGGCCCGGCAAAGGTCGCGACGCGGATGTCGGGTTTCGGCATGGGCCCCACGCATGTCATTGCCGGGCTTCACCCGGCAATCTCGATTGAATGCCGCGCAGCCTGTCGGATCGTGATCGCCGGGACAAGGCCGGCCGCTCGGGTGAGGGGTCGCGCACGCGTCATCGTCCTCGCGGTCCTTTCGGCCCGAGCTATGGTTCGGAAAGGGTCGAGGGGGTGCGCGGGACGCGACGGCTCGATCCTAATTTATAGACGGGAGCCTATCGGCGCCCGCGCACGGTGTTCTGCGCCAACGCCGGGGCCAGGCTGTGCCCGGCGGCGATCGGACGAGTGACTGAGCCGGTGACGGCTCTCCTGGCCCGCGCCGCGTGTTCCCCGTGTGGCGCCCGCACCAGGGCATGCGTTCCCCGGCGCGGCACCGGTCCCATCCCACGTCACGACGCCTCGCGATTCGCGCCCCTCGGGTGGACAGGACGGGCGCATGCAAGCACGTCTAGGATTTAATATCAAGGACTTTTTTCAGAAAGAAACTGAAAGCCGCGGCAGTTGCGCTTAGATCAGCGCTTCAGGAACTCCCGGTTCACGCAGTTGGTGAGATCGCCGGTCGCGAGCGTGCGCAGGATCGTCTCCATGCCCTTCGCCCGCAAGTCGTGCATCGAGCTCGGACTATAGAAGGCGGCGTGCGGGGAGAGCGTCAGGCGGCCGTCGAGCCAGCTCTCGCGGGCGGTCCAGGCGGCAATCAGCGGGTGCGCCGGGTCGGCCGGCTCGCGCGGCAGAACGTCGAGCCCGGCCGCGGCGACGCGACCCTCGCGCAAGGCGTCGTGGAGCGCGTCGAGATCGACGACCGCGCCCCGTGCGGTGTTGATCAGAACCATGCCCGGCTTTGCCGCTGCGAACGCCGCCCGGCCGACGAGCCCGCGCGTCTCCTCGGACGCCGGCGCGTGGACGCTCACCACGTCGGACATTGCCATCAGGGCCTCGAGCGTCGCGCAACGCTCGGCGTCGACCGCGATCTCGTAGCCGGCGGGCAGGAACGGATCGTAGAAGGCGATCCTCAAGCCGAAGCCCCGCGCCCGAGTTGCCGCCGCAAGGCCAATGCGGCCGAGCCCGACGACGCCGAAGACCTTGCCGCGCAGCCGCATAGGCCCGGGCGCGACGGAGTAGTGCCAATTCGCGACCGGATCGGCGCGAAGCTTCTCGTGGTAGGTCGCGGTGCCGCGCACGAGCGCCAACATCAGCGCCAGCGCGTGATCCGCCACCTCGGAGGTGCCGTAGTCCGGCACGTTGAAGACCGGCACCCCGCGCGCGCCCCAGGCGCGGATGTCGACGTTGTCGAAGCCGACGCCCGAGCGCAGCACGGCGCGGACCTTCGGATAGTCCTCAGGCGCGCCGTCGATTGCGCGGCTTGCCGAAAAGTGGAGGATGGCCTCCGCCGCCCCCCTGACCTCGACGGGCACGGGATTTTCGAGACCGGTCGCGAAGGGCTGGACATAGAGCTCCGCGCGCCCGCTCGCGAGCTCATGCTCGAGCGCTGCGTCCTTGTGGTGCAGATGGGAGAGGATGACGAGGGGCCGTTTGTTCAAGGAAACCTCGCTGGCATGGCCCGACGTTCGTCCATGCCGGACATAGGTCCTGTCAAGCTCAGGCGCATGCGCACAAAAAAGGAAGGGCCGGTTTCCCGGCCCTTCCCGAGGCATTCAGCTGTGCCGAGTCTTACGGGCTCTTCGAGCCGCTCGACCCGCCGGAGCTGCCCGAGCCGGAGGAGCCGGACGAACCGGAGCTCGACGATCCGGAGGCGCCGGAGCCGCCGCTCGAGCCGGACGAGCCGCCCGAGCCCATGCCCGACGATCCCTGCGGGTTCGCCGCCGCGCCGCCGGAGCCGGAGCCACGGCCCGACACGCCGCCGGTGCTCGACGGCTCGGAGCCGCGGGAGGTGCTCGTGGCGCTGCCCGAGGTCGACTCGCGGCCGCCGGCCGAGACGCCGGTGCGGGTCGTGGTGCTGCTGCCGCCGCGGACCGCGACACCCGAGCGTTCGCGCACGCTCGCGCCGACGCCGACCGACACGCCGGTCGACGTCCGCGAGTGGATGGTGCGACGGCTGCGCACCGACACGCTCGACGGCTCGTCGTAGCTGTGCACGACGACGCGGCGACCGTGGCGGACCACGTAGCGCGGGCCGCTCTTCTTCTTCTTGACGACGACCTTCTTGCTCTTGCCCTTGCGCTTGACGACGGTCGGGCCGTCGTCCTCGACCGAGACCGAGCGCACGTGGCGGCGGCGATTCACGACCGTGACGCTCGGGTCATCGCGAACGGTGCGGCTGTGGACCGAGACGCCGCGATGCTCGCGGGACTCGATGCCCACCCGGGCACTTCCTTCGCTGCGGGTGCGCGACTCGATGCTGGCGCCGCCTTCGCTGCGGCTCTGAGCGCTCATGCCGCGGCTCGACGAGCCTTGGCTCGAGCCCTGCGCTTGCGTCGCGCTCGATCCTGACCCGCGGCTCTCGCTCGAGGTGGACGAGCCGCCGGACGAGCCGCCGCTGCTGCTCATTCCCGACGATCCCCCGGAGGAGCCGGAGCTGCTACCGCCGGCGCTGCCGCCGGGACTGCTGGAGGTTTGGGCGAGCGCCGCCGTGCCGATAAGCGCGGCGGCAAGCCCGAGTGCGATGATTCTCATGGGCGTCACCTCGGTTCCGTGGGAACGGTGACCAGGGAACGTCATTCTAATGCCGAGGTTCCGCGAACCAGGCTAAATACACCCGGAGGTTTGCTTAACGACAAAAAGCTGAATGGTCATTCAGCTTACCAGCTTTCACGATACTGCAGCGCAGCAAGCAATCGCTACTCGATCCCGAGCTTAGCCTTCAGCATCTCGTTCACCGCCTGCGGGTTGGCCTTGCCCCCCGTCGCTTTCATCACCTGGCCGACGAACCAGCCGAGGAGCGTCGGCTTCGCCTTCGCCTGCTCGACCTTGTCGGGGTTCGCGGCGATGATCTGGTCGACCGCGGCTTCGATGGCGCCGGTGTCGGTGACCTGGCGTAGGCCGCGGCGCTCCACGACCTCGCGCGGGTCGCCGCCCTCGCTCCAGACGATCTCGAACAGATCCTTGGCGATCTTGCCCGAGATCACCCCCTCGCCGATCAGGTCGATGATGGCCCCCAGCTGCCCGGCCGAGACCGGGGACGTCTCGATCCCCTGCCCTTCCTTGTTGAGGCGCCCGAAGAGCTCATTGATGACCCAGTTCGCGGCGGCCTTGCCGTCGCGGCCCTTCGCCGCCGCCTCGAAAAAATCGGCGGAGGCGCGCTCGCCGACGAGCACGCCGGCGTCGTAGGGAGACAGCCCGTAATCGGCGATGAAGCGCGCTTTCTTGGCGTCAGGCAGCTCCGGAAGGTGCTGCGCCAAGTCATCGACATAGGCCTGCGTGAACTCGAGCGGCAGGAGGTCCGGGTCGGGGAAGTAGCGGTAGTCGTGCGCCTCCTCCTTCGAGCGCATCGAGCGGGTCTCGCCGCGCCCCGGATCGAACAGGCGGGTCTCCTGGTCGATCGAGCCGCCGTCCTCGAGAATGCCGATCTGGCGCCGCGCCTCGTGCTCGATCGCCTGGCCGATGAACCGGATCGAGTTGACGTTCTTGATCTCGCAGCGGGTGCCGAGCTCATCGCCGGGGCGGCGCACCGAGACGTTCACGTCGGCGCGTAAGGAGCCCTTCTCCATGTCGCCGTCGCAGGTGCCGAGATAGCGCAGGATGGTGCGCAGCTTGGTCACATAGGCCTTGGCTTCGTCGGACGAGCGCAGATCCGGCTTCGACACGATCTCCATCAGCGCCACGCCCGAGCGATTGAGATCGACGAAGCTTAGAGATGGATGGAGGTCGTGGATCGACTTGCCGGCGTCCTGCTCGAGGTGCAGGCGCTCGATCCGCACCGTGATGCTCTCGTCCGGCGTCACGTCGACCGCGACCTCGCCCTCGCCGACGATCGGGCTCTTGTACTGGCTGATCTGATAGCCCTGCGGCAGGTCCGGGTAGAAGTAGTTCTTGCGGTCGAAGGTGCTCTTCAGGTTGACCTGAGCCTTCAGCCCGAGGCCGGTGCGGATCGCCTGGCGCACGCACTCCTCGTTGATCACCGGCAGCATGCCGGGCATCGCCGCGTCGACGAAGGAGACGTGGCTGTTCGGCTCGCCGCCGAACGCGGTCGAGGCGCCGGAGAAGAGCTTCGCCTCGCTCGTCACCTGGGCATGGATCTCCATGCCGACGATTACCTCCCAATCGCCGGTCGCGCCGCGGATGAGCTTCTTCGGGTTCGGCGGCGGCTGGACGGGGGCGTTCATGACGGCTCGTTCTCACGCTGGCGGCGCTTCGCACCGTTCGGGCCAGTAAGTTCCATCGTCACGGCGGGTCAACCCTGCCGCTTTCTGCTCGACGCCGGCGAATCGCGAATCATGCACGTGGCGCAGAGCATCACCGCAACAATAAGGTCACGCTTCATTGAACCCGGCCGGCGATCGGGCGTTGTTCCGCCAGCTGAAACGACACACAGGAGCGTACAATGGCCATGGATCGCAACGACGATCTTGGCATGACCCGCCCGAATTCGATGGCGGATCGTGACCCGACCCTCGATTCCACGCATCTGAACAGCGCCTACGACCGCGATACTGTCGTGTACGATCGCGACACCGGCGGCTCGAACTTTCTGGCGTTCCTGATCGGCGGCCTCGTGATCGCGGTCGGGCTCCTCGCCTTCCTGTTCTACGACGGCGGCAACAGCCGCGACGTGACCACCACCGGCTCGACGACGCCGCGTATCGAGCGCCCGGCGAGCCCGGCCACGCCGATGACGCCGGCGAAGCCCGCGCCGGCGCCTGCCCCATCGGCTCCCGCGACCCCGCAGTAAGCGTCTGAAAACGATGAGCTAACGGCGATCCCGGCCCGCGCCGGGGTCGTCCCCGCTCTTTTTCGACCTCGCGCGCAACGGCTGCCCACCTTGGGCGTTGTTCACCGGGCAACCGACGAAAGGATCTTTCCCATGGCTGTTGATCGGGACCCCTATGACCGCACTACCCCGAATCCGAATTCCACGCTCGGCACCGGCATGGGCACGGGCCTCGGCACGGATCGGACCGGCCT
>JAJKJG010000261.1 GCA_021154065.1 Methylobacterium sp. | reverse complement strand
GTTCCGCGCAGGACGGTGTTGACGAGGCCCTGCCGGCCGAGGATCGCGATCCAGCCATAGGCGCGGATGACGTTGCTGACCATCAGCGGCACGAGGAGGAGCAGCAGCAGGAGCAGCCGCGTTCGCGGCGCCAGCGGTGCGATCACGTAGGCGGTCGCGTAGCCGAGCACCAGCGTGACGGCGACGATCGTCGCGCCGGTCACCAACGTCCGCAGGATGATCGTGTGGTAGAACGGATCCTCGAGGATCGCGGCGTAGTTCGAAAGCGTCAGCTCGTCGGCATAGAGCGCGGTCTGCGACGCGCCGTGGAGACTTGCCCAGAAGAGGCTTGCGAGCGGGGCGACGAAGAACGCCACAAACAGCGCGAGCGGCGGCCCGAGAAGCGCCAGCGCCGCGCCGCGGCGACCGAGGGTGAAGCCGCCCCTCATGACGCGCGCCGACCTTCGAGCACGACGACGCTTTCGGGCTCGAAACTCACCGCCACGGCCTCGCCGGGGCTCCAGCCGGATGCGGCGCCGGAGTCGTTCTGGAGGAAGCTGATCAGGGGCAAGCCGCCGCTCTCCAGGAAGACATGCAGCCCGGCTCCCCGGTAGACCACCTCGCGCACCGTCGCCGGAAGTCCCGGGCTGCCCGCGGACAAAACCCGCACGCGCTCGGGGCGAACCGCGAGCCGCAGCCGCTGCCCTGGCTTAAGCCCCGCGGCCGCGACCGCGAAGCGCCCGCACGCCGCCTCGACAAGGCTGTGCGCGCCGTCGCGCCCGGCGACGACCGCGTCGATCAGGTTGCGGGCGCCGAGGAAGGTCGCGACGAACTCGGTCGCCGGGCGCTCGTAGACCTCGCGCGGCGCCCCGAGCTGCTCGATGACGCCGTCCCGCATCACCGCGATGCGGTCCGACATCGTCAGCGCCTCCTCCTGGTCGTGGGTCACGAAGACGGTCGTGATGCCGAGCTGCCGCTGCAGCGAGCGGAGCTCGACCTGCATCTCCTCGCGGAGGTTCTTGTCGAGGGCGCCGAGCGGCTCGTCGAGGAGCAGCACCGCCGGCTTCATGACGATCGCCCGGGCGATCGCGACGCGCTGCTGCTGCCCGCCCGAGAGCTGCTTCGGATAGCGGTCGCCAAAGCCGTCGAGCTTCACGAGCGAGAGCGCGTCGCGCGCTTGCGCGGCCCGCTCGGCCCGCGGCACCCGAAGCATTTTCAAGCCGAAGATGACGTTTTGGAACACGTCTAAATGCGGGAACAGCGCGAAGTTCTGGAACACCATCGCGAAGTTGCGCCGGAACGGCGGCACCGCCGTGACGCGCTCGTTGCGGATGAAGACCTCGCCCTCGTCCGGCTGCTCGAAGCCGGCGACCAGCCGCAAGGTCGTGGTCTTGCCGCATCCGGACGGACCGAGCAGCGAGAAGAACATCCCGCGCGGGATCGCGAGCGTCAGCGCGCTCACCGCCGCGGCGCCGCCGTAGCGCTTGGTGACACGCTCGAAGCGGACGTCGGCTTGCGGGTCGGCGGTCTCAGTCATGCGTCGACACGATGGCATGGATTTCGGCGAGACGCGCCCACGCCTCGATCAAGAGGAGCGCGAGCTCGAGCTCGAGCAGCAGTTCGCCCGGCCGGCGTTCCGGCGGATCGGTCCAGGCGGCGCAGGCATGTCCGGCGATCGCCGTGAAGGACGCCGCGATCCGCGGACCGTCCCGGCCGCATTCCGCGACGCGCGTGAGCCGATCGTCAAGCCGGCGCAGCGCCGGGTCGAGGCGCCGTTCGAACTCGGCGAGAAGGCCGCGCTCGAGGTCGCCGATGCCGCCGGGGCTGGGCCGGAACGCTGCGCGCCGGGCCCGCCAGCCCTCGCCGAGCCGCCGGATCGCGGCCGAGGGATCGTCGGACGGACGTGCGCCGTCGGGCGCGCGCGCCCCGTCGGGCGAGCCGGCGCGAGCGCCTCGCAAGAGGTCCTCGACGGCGTTGAGGATCATCAGGAAGCTGCGCGATTCGGCCGGCGCGAAGCTGTCGAGGGTCTCGCGCATGACGAGCGCGCCGCGGACCGGCAGGTAGCGCGGGACGTAGCTCTCGAGCGCCATGTATTTCCGCAAGAGATCGCCCATCTCGGGATGGGCCGAGAACAGCACCGCCTCGCCGCGCCGGCCCGAGGCGCGCAGGGCGGCGACGCGGCCTTGCATGTGCCGCGTGAAGGTCTCCTCCGAGAGCGGATTGTCGATGAACAGCCGCCCATCGTCGTAACGCTCGCGAAAGCTGGCAATCGGCGCGCAGCCGGGCCCGAGCTCGTCGTAGACGGGCCCGTGGAAGTATGGGATCTCGAGCGTCGGCGGCAGGCCGAGGCGGAGCGGCCCGGGCTCGAGCCCGCAGGTGACGACGCCGACGCCGGTCCGCAGATACTCCTGCGTGAAGACCGGCCGCGCATCCGCGACGCCGAGCCAGGCCGGGCGGCCGCGCGACAGATAATAGGCGCCGCCGCAGGACGCGAGCGCAGCGCCGCCGCCGGCGAGAAAGCCGCGGAAGGCGGCGTCGGCGCCGGTGCTGCCTTCCTTGGCGTCGAGCCCCCAGTTCGAGAAGCCGCCGGGGAGAACGGCGATGTTCTCGCCACGGAGCACGCCCGCCGCGATCGCCGTGCCGTCGACCGCTGCGAAGGCATGACCGAGCCGCGCGAGGGCGAGTGCGTAATAGGCATAATAGGGATAGGCCGAGGCTTCGCCGGCGAGCACGGCGATGCGGGCGTGCCTGACCGGCTGGGCATCGGCCGGACGAGCGCCGGCCCATGGCTCGATCGCGATGCCGGCGCCGCGCAGCGCCTCCGCGAGGCGACCGCTCACCTTAACGAGATAGTCTCCGGCCTCCGCTTCGCCGCTCGCCACGGGGCAGCGCCAGACCTCCCGGCCGGCGGCGGCGAGGCGGTTCGCGACGACTGCGACGTCGAGGTGGTCGCCGTTCGCGAACCAGGAGAGCCGATGCAGCCCGGGTCGTCTGCCGCCTGCCCGTTCAGCCCGCCGCAACGATGCGGTTCCAGCGGTCCGTCCACTCGGGGCGCTTCTCCGCCATGGTGGCGTGGTCGAGATCGATGAGGCGGGCCATTTCCTCCGGGGTCGAGCGAACGCGCTCTTGCAGCTCCGGCGGCAGGAGCGCCTCCATTTTCGTGTTGGTGCCCGGATAGTTGAACTTCTCGGCGTAGATGCCCTGCATTTTCGGATCGAGCGTCAGGTTCAGGAACGCTTCCGCGAATTCGAGGTTCTTCGTTCCCTTGGCGATGCCGGTCCCGGCGCTGTAGAGGATCGCGCCCTCCTTGGGATAGACCCACTCGGCCGGCACCTTCCAACCCTTCACGGTGTAGGTCTGCGACTTGTAGAGCAGCCCGATCACCGCATCCTCGCCGCGCAGCGCGTTCATGATGCTGTCGGTGTCCTTCGCCCAGGTCGGCTGCTGGGCAACCATCTTCTTCAGCATCTCGAAGCCGGCCTCGGCGTCGGTCGGCGGCTTACCGGCGGCGATCGCGCCGATCGGGATGATGTAGGGGCCGATCGAGTGGCTGATGTCGGGCAGCACGATCTGGCCCTTGAACTCCGGCCGCCACAGGTCGGAAAAGGAGGTCGGCGGCGTCTTCACGAGCTTCGTGTTGTAGATGATGCCGAGCGGCGAATAGATCATCGCCACCCAATGGCTCTGCACGAACCGGGACGGCACGTCCTTCAGGTTCGTGAGCCGGGGCGAGCTCCTGTTCAGCGGCTCGAGCACCCCTTTGGCGGTCGCGAGGGGAACGAGCCCGTCATGGAGCTGCACGAGGTCGAACTTCTGATCGGCGAGGTTGACCTTGATCTTGGTGATGCGGTCGGCCGGGCTGCCGCTGCGGTCCTGGACGATCTTGATCCCGGTTTCTTTCTCGAAGGCATTGCCGGCGCCATCGCGCATCGCGTCGCCCCAGAGGCCGCCCCAGGTCATGATCACCATCTGGGACGGCTTCGCTTGCGCAAGCGCTCCACGGCGCGTTGCGGGCAGAAGCGATCCGCCGGCGAGCGCGCCGGAGCCGATGAGCAAGTCGCGACGTTTCATCGTTCCCTCCCTCGAGTGCGAGCCGCCTACCAGCCGACCGCATGGGTCGAGCGCCGCGGGTCGGCGGCGGCACGGATGACGCCGGTCGCAGGGTCGCGCATCACCGCGCAGACCGCGCCGGCCTGGTTCGTCCATTCCGGCCAGGGTTGAGCGTCGTGCCCAAGCCCTTCGAGCGCCTTCAGCGTCGCGTCGCCGATGCGCGCCTCGACCATGAGCCGGCCCGGAAGCTCCTCATGCGGCTCGAAGCTGCTCGGGAAGCTGTAGGTCGCAAAGCGCGGCGCCTCGACGGCGCTCGTCAGGTCCATGCCGAAGACCGAGAGATTGAGCAGGACCTGCAGCATCGCCTGCGTCTGCACGTCGCCGCCGGGCGTCCCGAACGGCATCACCGAGCCGTCCTCAAGGATCGCGATTGCCGGGTTCGGCGTCAGGCGCGGGCGCTTGCCCGGCATGACCTCGCTCGGATGCCCGCGCGCGGTGAAAGATTGCGAGCCGCGCGAGGAGGGGCAGAGCCCGGTCCCGGGGATGATCGGCGTATCGTAGGAGGTGTCGCTCGGGGTCGCCGAGAAGGCGTTGCCGTGCCGGTCGATGACGGCCACGTAGGATGTGTCCGGTGAGAGCGCCGGCTCGCGCTCCGGCCTACGCAGCGTCTCGGCTGCCTCTGCGCCGAGCGACGGAATGCCGCTCTCCGGCATACGCGGCGCGGCGCGGATCGGGTCGATGCGCCGGCGCCGCTCGGCGGCGAACGCCGCCGAGAGCAGCCGCTCGAGCGGCACGTCGACGAAACGCGGGTCGCCGTAGCACGCCTCGCGGTCGGCGAAGGCGAGCTTCATCGCCTCGGCGAGGACGTGGATATAGCCTGGGCTGTTGTGGCCCATGCGGCCGATATCGATGCCGTCGAGGATCGCCAGGATCTGCCCGAGCAGCGGGCCCGTGCACCACGGGCCGCAGGTGAAGACCTCGACGCCGCAATAGGTCGTGCGCACCGGCGGCTCGAAGGTCACCTCGTAGCCTGCGAGATCGCCGGCGGTGAGCCAGCCGCCGTGCTCGCGGTGATAGGCGGCGATCGTTTGCGCGATGTCGCCCTCGTAGAAGGCGGCTCGCGCCGCCGCGAGCCCGGCGCTGCGCCCCTGGCCGGCGTGGGCCTTCTCCTCGTCGACCATGTGCTGCAGCGTCGCCGCAAGCTCCGGCTGGACGAAACGGTCGCCGACCGCAACCGGACGCCCGCCCGGCAGGTAGAGGGCCGCATTCTGTGGGAACTGCGCGTACTGGGCGACGTTCTTCGCGACGAACTCCGCCATCGTCGGGTGGACCGGGAATCCCTCCGCGGCGAAGCGGATCGCGAAGCGCGCTACCTCGCCGAAGCTCATCGTGCCGAAGCGCTCGAGCGCGGCGATCCATGCCGCGGGCGCCGCCGGCGTGACCGTCCGCAAGAGCCCGTCCGGGATGCGGCCGCCGTGCTCGCGCCGGAAGAATGCCGCGGAGGCCGCGGCCGGCCAGACGCCAAGCCCGTCGATCGTCACCACCTCGCCGCTCTCGGCAAGGCGGATCATGATCGGCGCGACGCCAGCGACGTTGACGATGTCGCTCTGCAGCACCCCGAGCGCGATCCCGGCCGCGACGCCGGCGTCGATCGCATTGCCGCCCGCTTCGAGGACGAGAAAGCCGGCGTGCGCCGCCGCGTAATGCCCGGCCGCGACCATGTGGCGGTCGCCCGTCAGCACGCGGCCATGTCCCGCCACCTGCGATCCCTCGCCCTTGCCGATCACGTCAATCCGCCTGGCTCCGCGAAGCGCCGCAACGTATGCGCCCAGCCTGCCGGTGACAACATGGCGCGGCGCCCGCAAGCGTCAGTAGAGACGGTCGCGGATGCTCTCGGCGACGCGGGCTTCGGCGTCGGCGACCTCAACGCCGGGAATCTGATCGGCGAGGATCGCGCCGAGGCTCGCGAGGCCGTCGGTCGCCGGCCAGCGCGCCTCACTCCACAGGCCTGAGCGGATGAGCGCCTTGCCGCAATGGAAGTAGACGAGCTCGACCGCGACATCGAGCACGCTGCGGGCCGGAATGCCACGGACCGAGAACCGCGCCCGGACGGCGTCGTCCATCACGAGCTTCGCACGGCCGTAGACGCGGAGCGTATGCGTGATCCCGGGCACGAAGAAGAGCAGCCCGATCCGGCCGTCCTCGACAACGTTCCCGAGGCTGTGCAGCCGGTTGTTGCCGGGCCGGTCCGGCAAGAGCAGCCGGCGCGCGCCTTCGACGGCGACGAAGCCCGGCGCGTCGCCGCGTGGCGACGCCTCGGGCCAGCCGTCCTCGCGCGCGGTCGACACCAACACGAAGGGCGAGCGCTCGATAAACGCGCGCGCGTGGGCGTCGATGCGGTCCATGTCCTTCTTGGCCGCGAGCGCGGTCGGCGGTCCGTAGGAGGTCCTGAGGTCTTCGAGCGCTTGAACGGAGGTCATCGAAAATCCGGCGATGTTGTCCGCGCAGTACGGATGCGAAGGTGCGGGTTGTCAACGCGAGCGGCGCCCGACGGCGCCGATCAGGATTTCCAGAACAGCGCATCCTGTTCGGCACGCAACCGCCACAGAACCGAGTCGGAGGCGGGCTCGACGGCGTCCGCGGTGATGAAATCGCCCCTCGACACCGGCCGTCGGAGCTTGCGCCCGACCGCCATGTAATAGGGCAGCGGATTGGCGCCCTGTGCCGGCGCGGCGTCGACGAGCAGCGGCTCGAGCCCGGGCACGGCGTGGCGCGTACCGACGATCTCGATCGCGTGCCCGGCGGGAAGATCCGTTCGCGCCTTCGCGACGAGGTCGCAGACCGGGCGATAGCTCTCATCGAGCACGTCATGCCGCAGGCGCGCCGCTGCCACGATCGAAATCGGCGCCTCGACGCCAAGAAGATGCGATGGATTGTAGATCAGCGCGTAGCGGCGGTTGCGCGAAACCGGGATGCCCTTGCCGGCGAAGAGCTGCCCGGTCTTCTCGTCCGCGAGCTCGACGACGACGAAGACGCCGCCCGCGAAGCTCGGATCGTCGGTGCGGCGCAGGCAGTTGAACACGTCGAGCACGCCCCGCCTGCCGATGAGGCCACCCTCCTCGCGCGGGATATAGAGGTCCGGCAGCTCGGTCGTGCGCGTGAACGGCGCATGGAAGTCCGCCCGGTCCGGCGTCAGCCCCGTGGCGTTCGCGACGAGACACATCTCGCAGTAATCCGGCGCCGTCCGGTGCGGAAGATCCTTGAGCAGATGGGCGCGGCGCTCGATCATCCGCGTTGCATCGGCTCCGAGATCCCAGGCCGCCGCGAGCCCCGGGGCCGACACCTTCCGGTCGGTCCAGGTCACGGCTCCGGACTTCACGTCGAGCACATAGTCGTATTCGCTGCTCTTTCCCGCCGCGACGATCGGCAGCCCGAGCACGCGCGCCCACGAAACGAGGCCGACAAGCAGGCTCGGCTGGTCGCCGTCGACGAGCGTGTATGGCACACCCGCCGCCCGCGCCCTTCGGGCGAGGATCGGCCCGACCACGCACTCGGCTTCCTTGCTGACCATGGCGACGCCGCGGCCGGCCTCGATCGCCGCGAGAGCGAAGCGCGCGCCCGCCTCGGGGTCGCCGGTGGCCTCGACGACGATCTCGATCGGCAGCGCCAGAAGGTCGTCGACCGAGCGGCAGATCGCGATCGCATCGGTGGCGAACGCCCGTTCTGCCGCCGGCCGGTCGCCGCACTGGACGGCGTCAAATCCGGCCGCGCGCAGCATGCCCTCGACACGCGCGACGTCGCGGTCGGCCACCGCCCGGATTCTGAGCCCTTCCATGCGGCGCGACTGCGCGATGAGCGACATGCCGAACTCGCCACAGCCGATCAGCGCGGCAACGACGGGCCTCGCGTGCACCGGCGCGAACAAGGTCTCGAACTGCATGCGGCGTCCACGTCCGAGGCAAGGTTGCGGGAGGCGCGAATTGACCGCCGTCGTGGCGGGTGGTCAAGATGCAGCGGAGCTTCACCAAAAACGTGCCATTCGGAGGAGAGGGCTCGATGACGGTCATACGCAGTGCACTGAAGGCCTCGCTCGCCGGCATGCTGTTCGCTGGGTTGCTGTCGAGCCCTGCTGCGGCCCAGGACAAGCCCGCCGAGCTCAAGATCGCGATCACGACCTTCCTCTCGGGCCCGGCCTCGGTGTTCGGCGTGCCGGGCAAGAATGCCGCCGAGATGATCGCCGAGGACATCAACAAGAAGGGCGGCATCCTCGGCGTGCCGGTGAAGCTCAGCTTCATCGACGAGGGCGCCGGCGGCGAGGCGCTGGTCTCGAACTACCGACGCGTCGTCCAGGACGAGAAGGTCGACGTGACCTTCGCATCGATCTCGTCAGGCAGCTGCAACCAGCTTGTGCCGCTCGCCGAGGACCTCAAGGTCCTGAACCTGATGTGGGACTGCGGCGCGTCGTCGATCCTCGAGGCGAAGAAGTACCGCTACAGCTTCCGCACGCAGGCGAACGCCACGCAGGAGATGATGGCGGTCCTCATCTACCTTCTCAAGAAGAAGCCCGACTTCAAGACCATCGCCGTCGTCAACCAGGATTACGCCTGGGGCCGCGAGAGCTGGGAGATCTTCTCGACCGCGCTGAAGCAGCTCAAGCCCGACGTCCAGATCGTCGGCGAGTTCTTTCCGAAGTTCGGCGCGCCGGACTATTCGACGGAAGTGTCGCGGCTCCTGGCGCTGCGTCCCGACGTCGTCCTGACGACTTCATGGGGCGGCGATCTCGACACCTTGGTCCGGCAGGCCGGGCAGCGCGGGCTCCTGCGCCAGTCGCTCTTCGTGCTCGGCATTGGCGAGACTTCGCTGCAGCGGCTCGGCCGCGACGTCCCCGAAGGGCTTATCGTCGGCGCGCGCGGCGACCACTGGTTCCTCCATCCCGAGATGAAGGACAAGCCCGAGTTCAAGGCCTTCAACGAGGCCTTCAAGGCCCGCACCGGCGCCTGGCCGATCTACCCAGTCTATCACATGGCGCAGGCTTTCTCGTCGCTGCAGGCCGCCTACGACAAGGCCGGCAAGGCGGCGGGCGGCAAATGGCCGTCGCGCGAGCAGGTGATTGACGCCATGCAGGGTCTCACCTTCCAGGCCTGGGGCCGGCCGGTGACGCTGCGGCCGGATGACAACCAGGGCATCGAGGCGCAGCTCGTCGGGCTGACCAAGAAGGCGGACGGCTACGACTTCATGGTCCTCGACGAGATGATGATCTTCGACTCGACGAAGATCATCAATCCTCCGACCCAGAAGACCGGAGATTGGCTGAAGACCCTGACCCCCGAGCTCATCAAGCTCGACGTCCCGGTGTTCAAGCACGGCGGCTGACGAGCGCGCGCGGGGGCGCATGAACCTCAGCATCGCCGTCCTCGCGGCGCTCGACGGCGTCTCCTACGCCGCTCTGGTGTTCCTGGTCTCGGTCGGCCTGAGCCTGATCTTCGGCGTCATGCGCATCGTCAACGTCGCGCATGGCAGCCTCTATGCCTACGGCGCCTACGCGGCCGCGACCATCGGCATCGCGGTGGCACCGATCTCGCCTTGGCTGACCTATCCGGGCCTGCTTCTCGCCGCGATCGGCATCGGGGTGGTGATCGGGGGCCTGCTCGAGCGCTTCCTGCTGCGGCTCGTCTACGGCAAGGACGAGGCCCTCCAGCTCCTGATCACCTTCGCGGTGTTCATGATCCTCGACAACCTGCAGCGCCTGATCTGGGGCGTGCAGCCGATCTTCGCCGCCGTGCCGCTGCAGCTCCTGCCCAACATCACCGTGCTCGGCGTCGGCTACACCTCCTATCAGACGCTGCTCTTGCCGGGCGTCGCGATCCTGACGCTCGTCGGCCTGCGCTATTTCCTGCGCCATACCTTGAGCGGCGCCGTCATCCTGGCGGTGACGGAGGACCGCGAGGCGGCGACCGCGGTCGGCATCGATCCCCAGCGCGTGTTCCTGACCACCTTCATCCTCGGTGCGATCCTCTCCGCGCTCGGCGGGGCGCTCGCCTCGCCGACGACCTCGCTCCTGCCCGGCATCGGCACCGACATGATCGTCTTGTCGTTTGCGGTCGCGGCGACGGCGGGGCTCGGGCAGATCGAGGGCGCCGCGGTTGCTGCAGTGATGATCGGGCTCGCGCGCGCGTTTGCGATCTACACCTATCCGGAGTTCGAGGTGCTGATGCCCTATCTGATCATGGTCCTGGTGCTGCTGCTGCGGCCGCAGGGCCTCTTCGGGGCCGCCCGCGTAAGACGGATCTGATGGCGCGCCGGCTCCCTCTCCTTCTCGTTGCCGGGCTCGTCGGCCTTGCGGCGGTCGTTCTGCTGCCGCTGCTCTCGCACAGCCTAGTGACGCTTCTGTCCCTCGTTCTCGCCAAGGGCATCGTCGTTCTCGGCATCATCGTCCTGCTGCAGGCCGGGCAGGTGTCGTTCGGGCACGCGATGTTCTTTGCTGCCGGCGCCTATGCGGTCGCCTTCTACGGGCGTTACGTCGGCACCGGCGACATCCTGCTCTACCTTGTCTTCGGCGCCGTCTCCGGCGGCGTGCTCGGCCTCGTCGTCGGGCTGTTCGTGGTGCGCTACCGCGAGATCTTCTTCGGCATGCTCAATCTCGCCTTCTCGATGGTGCTGTGGTCGCTGCTCGAGAAGATGTTCCACTACACCAACGGCGCCGACGGCATCCGGGTGGCGCGGCCGACGATCGCCGGAATGAGCTTCACGCCCGAGGGCTTCTCGTACGTGCTGCTCTATCTGAGCTTCGCGATCGCGCTCGCGGCCTTGTTCGCGGTTCAGCGCTATCTCGACAGCCCGCTCGGCCACATGCTGCGGGCGATCAAGAGCAACGAGACGCGCCTCGAGTATCTCGGCGTTTCGGCGCGGCGCGTGCTGCTTGCCGGCTATGTGATCTCCGCCGTCCTCGGCGGGATCGGCGGCAGCCTCGTCGCAGCGATTCAGCAGATCGCGACGCCGGAATTCGCCTACTGGACGAAGTCCGGCGAGTTCGTGTTCATCGCCATCCTCGGCGGGGCGGGCCACGCGCTTGGCGCCTTCGCCGGAGCGGCCGTCTTCGAGTTCGTCCGCTTCTACGCCTCGGCCCAGCTCGCCGACGCCTGGCAGATGATCCTTGGCGGCGTGCTGATCGCGATCATCCTGCTCGCGCCGGCAGGGTTGATCGGGTTCATCGGACGTCGCGACCGGGCGGCTCGCAGCGGATGACGGCCGACATCGTCCTCAGCGCGCGCGGGCTCGTCATCCGCTTCGGCGGCGTCATCGCGGCCGACGGCGTCGATCTCGATGTCGTCGACGGCGAGCACCTCGCGATCATCGGCCCGAACGGCGCCGGGAAGACCACGTTCCTCAACATCGCGACCGGCTACCTGAAGCCGCAGGCCGGTCGCGTGACGTTCCTCGGCGAGGACATCACGGCGCACTCGCCGCGGGCGATCACGCGCCTGGGGATCGCCCGCGCGTTCCAGATTCCTCAGCTCTTTCTCGACCATACGGTGATCGAGAGCCTCCTGATCGCGGCCGCCTCGCGCGCCGGCCGCTTCGCGACCATGCGCGATCTCCACGACTTGCCGGAACGGCAGGAGATGATGCGGCTCTTGGCGCTGGTCCGGGCCGACGATGTCGCGCATCAGAGGGCGATCGTGCTTCCGGAAGGCAAGCGCAAGCTCATCGATATCGCGATGGCGCTCGCGCTCAGGCCGAAGCTCGTGCTCATGGACGAGCCGACCTCGGGCGTCGCTTCGGCCGAGAAATTCGCGATCATGGACGTGCTCGTCGCGGCGCTCGACGCGCAGGGCGTCACCTCGGTCTTCGTCGAGCACGACATGGAGGTGGTCGAGCGCTACGCCGACCGGGTGGCAGTGTGGAGCAGCGGCAAGATCCAGACCGTCGGCCCGCCGGCCCAGGTGCTGAAAGACCCGGCCGTGATCGGCCAGGTGATCGGGATCTGACGATGCTCTCGTTCGAAGGCATCCGGGTGTCGATCGCAGGGGTGGCGGTTCTGCGCGACCTGAGCTTTTCCGTCGCGGCCGGCTCGACGGCGGCGTTGATCGGGCGGAACGGCGCCGGCAAGACCACGACGGTGCGCACCGTGATGGGCTTCACGTCGGCGACCGGCAGGATCGGGTTCGACGGCGCCGATCTCACTCGCGTCGCTCCGCACCGGCGACCGGGGCTCGGGATCGGATACGCGCCGGAGGACCGGCGCCTGTTCTCTGCGTTCTCGGTCGAGGAGAACCTCGTGCTGCCGGCGCGCGTCGCGAGGCTCGGGCCGGCCGAGACGAGACGCCGACTCGACCGCGCCTATGGCGTGATGCCCGAGCTTGCGGAGCTGCGTGCGCGCCCGGCCGGATCGGTCTCCGGCGGTCAGGGAAAGATGGTCGCGCTTGGGCGCGCGCTGATGCTCGGCACGAAGCTCGTCATCCTCGACGAGCCGTTCCAGGGCCTCGCGCCGGTGCTCGCGCAGCGCTACGCCGAGGCGCTGCGCCGCCTTCGCTCGCAGGATCGCGACATCACGCTCCTGATCACCGAATCGAACCCGAAGCTGCTCGCCACCTTCGCCAACACGACGCTGACGATCGAGCGCGGCGAGGTCGCGCTCACCGAGGCTGCCCGGCCGGGAGCGGCGACCGGGCCGTAGACGCGCTGCCCGGTCTCTGCCCGGAGGTCAGAGCTCCATCTTCATCGGTTCCGGGAAGTACCGGAACCCGTCGCCCCGCTTCGCCACGTGGCCGATGCCGGGCCAGGCGAAGTGATAGGCGAGGAGCGGGATCTTCTTGTCGGCGAGCATGCCGAGCATCTTCACCCGCGTCTGCGCCGACTGCTTCGGATCGGTGTCGTACATGAACTCGGTCAGCGGCTTCTCGAGCAGCAGCACCGGATGATGCGCGAGATCGCCGATGTAGCACAGCGTCTTGCCGCCCGAGTTGATCATGAAGATGGTGTGGCCGACCGTGTGCCCGGGCGCGAAGATCGCCTGGATGCCGGGCAGGAACTCCTCGCCGTCCTTGATGAAGTGGATGCGGTCGCGCACCGGCGTGAGGTTCTTGCGCGCCGTGTCGAGGAAGACCTTGAACGCCTGGGGCACCTTGGTCTCGTCGGTCCAGAAATCGTAGTCGGCCTGGGTGATGTAGTATTGCGCGTTCGGGAAGTTGCGCGAGCCGTCGTCGGCGACGCAGCCGCCGCAATGGTCGATATGCGCGTGCGACATCACCACCGCATCGACGTC
>JAJKJG010000260.1 GCA_021154065.1 Methylobacterium sp. | reverse complement strand
TTGCCGGCGATGGAAGAGGTCATGCCCGAGGTTCTGACCGAACTGCATAAGGTGCGAAGCACACTCGAATACCACTACCGCGACATGCAGGACATGGAGTTCACGGTCGAGGCCGGCAAGCTCTGGATGCTGCAGACCCGCAACGGCAAGCGCACCGGCAAGGCGGCGCTGCGCATCGCGGTCGACCTCGCAAGCGAGGGGCTGATCACGCAAGCCGAGGCGGTCGGACGCGTCGATCCGGCAGCGCTCGACCAGCTGCTGCATCCGACGATCGATCCGAAGGCCGAGCGCAAGATCATCGCGACCGGCTTGCCGGCATCGCCCGGCGCCGCATCGGGCGCCATCGTGTTCAGCTCGGACGAGGCGGAGAGCGCCAAGAAGAACGGCCGCAAGGTCATCCTGGTGCGGGTCGAGACGAGCCCCGAGGACATCCACGGCATGCACGCCGCGGAAGGCATCCTGACGACGCGCGGCGGCATGACCTCGCACGCCGCGGTCGTCGCGCGCGGCATGGGCAAGCCCTGCGTCTCGGGCGCCGGGTCGCTCAGGGTCGACTACGCCGCGCAAACGATGAGCGTCGCCGGCGTGACGCTGAAGCAGGGCGACATCATCACCATCGACGGCTCTGCCGGCCAGGTGCTGCAGGGCGAGGTCGCGATGCTCGAGCCCGAGCTCTCGGGCGAGTTCGCGACCCTCATGGGCTGGGCCGACAAGACGCGCAAGCTCAAGGTCCGCGCCAACGCCGACACGCCGCTCGACGCGCGCACGGCGCGCAACTTCGGCGCCGAGGGCATCGGGCTCTGCCGCACCGAGCACATGTTCTTCGAGGGCGACCGCATCCTCGCCGTGCGCGAGATGATCCTTGCCGACGACGAGACCGGCCGGCGCGCCGCGTTAGCAAAGCTCCTGCCGATGCAGCGGCACGACTTCGCCGAGCTGTTCACGATCATGTCCGGCCTGCCGGTGACGATCCGCCTCCTCGACCCGCCGCTGCACGAGTTCCTGCCGCACACCGAGGCCGAGATCGCCGAGGTCGCAACCGCGATGGCGACCTCGCCCGACAAGCTCAAGCGGCGCGCCGCGGAGCTGCACGAGTTCAACCCGATGCTCGGCTTCCGCGGCTGCCGCCTGGCGATCGCCTATCCGGAGATCGCCGAGATGCAGGCGCGGGCGATCTTCGAGGCGGCGGTCGAGGCGCAGAAGACGACCGGCGCCGCCGTCGTGCCCGAGATCATGGTGCCGCTCGTCGTGACGCGGGCCGAGTTCGACCTCGTCAAGGAGCGCATCGACGCCATGGCGGCGGCGGTTGCGAGCGAGACCGGCACGCGCGTGTCGTACCAGACCGGCACCATGATCGAGCTTCCCCGCGCCTGCCTCGTCGCGCATGAGATCGCCGAGACGGCGGAGTTCTTCTCCTTCGGGACGAACGACCTGACCCAGACGGCGCTCGGCATTTCGCGCGACGACGCCGCGACCTTCCTAGGCACCTATACCCAGAAGGGTATCCTGGCCTCCGACCCCTTCGTCACCATCGACCAGGACGGCGTCGGCGAGCTCGTGCGGATCGGCGTCGAGCGCGGGCGCCGGACGCGGCCCGACATCAAGCTCGGCATCTGCGGCGAGCATGGCGGCGATCCGGCCTCGGTGCGGTTCTGCAGCGAGGTCGGGCTCGACTACGTCTCGTGCTCGCCCTACCGGGTGCCGATCGCGCGGCTCGCGGCGGCGCAGGCGGCGCTCGGCGGCAAGGTCGCGAGCCAGGCGTGATCCCCCGGTGAGCGGCGGCAAGCTCTACGTCCTCGGCCTTCTCGCCTTCGGCGTGCTCGCGGGATTGGCGGTGGCGAGGTTTCCGGCGCTCAACGTGCTGCCGGTGCCCGCCTTCACGCTGCCGCTGATCGCCTCGCTCGTCGCCGATCTCGTGCTCATGCCGCTCGGGCGCGCCGGGCGGATTGAGCCGCTCACCATGGAGCAGCGGGCGATCGGCGTCGTCGGCGCGGCGCTGATCGCGACCGGCATCATCGAGCTGTCGAAATGAGCAAGGGCCTCGCGGCTTCGTGCATTGCGCCGCGAGAACGATCGCCCCAGCCTGCGGCCTGCAACCCGTGGAGGCGGCGGCATGAAGCGCATCCTTCGGATCGTGACGGTCGGATTGGCGTTCTTCGTCCTCGCTGCCGTGGTCGAGGCGCCGGTGCATGGCGCGCTCGCGCAGACGAGCGTCAAGCAGGTTCGCGCCAAGAAAGCCAAGGCGCAGCGGCAGCTCCCGGCCGCCCGCGAGCCGGCGCGGCAAGCGGCTCCGGCCGCCCAGGCACGGACGCCCGCCTATGATCCGGCGTCGGGTAGCGGCGGCGGCGGCGGCGGTTATTGAGGGTCCCCTCTCACAAGCGCGCGATGAGGGCGCCCGGAAAAGCGGCAGGCGCGTTGCCATCGGGAGCGACGCGGCCCGCGAACGGAGACGGATCATGAAGGCGACTGCAAGAATCCTCGCCGCCGGGCTCACTGGCGCCTTCGCCCTTGCGGCGCTCGACGTTCCGGCCGAAGCGCGGGAGCGGAGCGGCGCCCGCGAAGTTAGGCCGGCGAAGCGGACCGCGGTGCACCGGCGGGTCGCGCAGCGGCCGATCATCCGGAACGAGGCGGCGGCCTATGCGCCTGCGGTCGGCTATTATGCCGGTCCGCCGCCGGCGCAGAAGCCCTACGGCGGTCCCGGGCGGGCGCAGTTCGAGCCCATGACGATCGGTGCCGCGCCGGAGCGCGGCGAGAGCCGTAGCCCCGAGGGGCCGTGAGACCGGCGCGACCGGCTTAACCAACCCTCAACGTTACCCCGCGATAACCTCTCTGGCGGAGCACGCGATGGGGCTCGATGCCCCGGCGCGCGCATGTCCGAGGAGGGGAGCGACGCGGGGGATTCGTGCGTCCAGGTCGCCGCCGTTCGAATGTGAGATGGGTCTGCGCGACCGCGGCGCCTTGGGCGCTCGCGGCCGGCTGGCTCGTGTCGTTCACGGCCTCGGCCGGCCAGGACTTCCAGTCCGGGATCAGCGCCGCGCTCCCGAACGCGACCGCGCCGCTGCTGATCGGCAGCCTGGTCCCGCCCTCCGGCGTGCGGCTCGGCGTCAGCGTCGCCCTGCCGCGGCTCGATCTCGACCGGCTGGTGCGCGAGGCGCGCCTGCGATTCGATCTGCCGGACGAGGCCGAAGAGGTTCCGGCGAGCCTGCCGCCGCGCGCCGACCTCAAGGCCGGCGTCGCCGGCTATCCGGCCGTCGACCGCTCCCGAAAAGGCGATCCCATCGTCAACCTCCGCCCGACCCTCAGCCGCCGCGGCACGGATCTGCGCCGCAGCGGCAACGCCGGCGCGAGCCGGATGCTGTTCGGCGCGAACGAGCACGACCTCGCAAGCCCGTTCATCGCCGGCGGCGCGGACGCGCTCGACCTCTCGGCCGAGCCCGGCTTCACGCCCTGGCAGGGACCCGATCCTACCACGACGCGCCAGGCAACCTCGATCCAGTCGCCGGCAGCGGCGGCCGGCGGCGCCACCGCTTCGAGCCGCGGCGCGGTCACGCCGTCGGCCGGCGGGGCGACGCCGGCCGTCCCGCGCGCGGTCGCCTTGTCGTCGACGACGCCGGCGCCGGCGGACGCGATCCCGATCGAGATCGCGGCGGCGCCGGTCTCGTTTCCGGCCGGCGGCATGAGCCACCGCCTCGACCGCGCCGGGCGCGGAACGTCAGTCGTCGCCCGCGACCCCGCCGAGCGGCCGAACTACGCCGGGCTCATCGATCCGGACAATCTCAATCGGGAGCAGCGCTGCCTCGCCGAAGCGGTGTATTTCGAGGCGCGCAGCGAGCCCGAGGAGGGCCAGGCGGCGGTCGCGCAGGTCGTGCTCAACCGCATGAAGAGCGGCCTCTACCCCTCGTCCATCTGCGGCGTCGTCTACCAGAACCGGCATCGCCACCTCGCCTGCCAGTTCACGTTCGCGTGCGAGGGCAAGTCGCTGCGGATCAGCGACCAGGACTCGTGGCAGAGCGCGAGCCGGATCGCGAAGGAGGTCCTGGAGGGCAAGACCTACTTGGCCGACGTCGGCGCGGCGACGCATTACCATGCCGATTATGTCCGGCCGCGCTGGGCGAAGCGCCTGAAGAAGATGGACGTCATAGGCCGGCACATCTTCTACAAGCTCCGGCCCGGCCAGACCTGAGCGGCCCGGGTCCGTCGGAGCCTTTGCGCCGTCGAAGCCTCGGCGGGTTAGCGGAGCCGAGCTCGTGGAGCTAGTGCGTCTCGACCCGTGCCATGCTGGCGAAGACCGCCGTCGAGAGCAGGAATCCGATCGCAATTCCCGTGAACAGCATCAGCATGCGCTTGCCCCCCGGCCGATTTTTTTCAATTGAAGCGCAGCCCCGCCACGGAGTTAAGCCTACCCGGCCGACTTCTGCACAGAAATGCGGCGGCCGGGTCCGCTACCACAGGCCGAGAAGATGGCCGGGCAGCACGATCAGCAGATAGACGCCGAGCGCCGCGTAGCCGGCGAGCGAGGCGAGAAGCACCCCGATCCAGAATTCCCGCGCCGCCCAGGCCGCGATCCTGGATCGCGCCGGCAAGCGGCTCCGGCCGGCTGCGGCGGCTTCGGCGCGCAGGACCGCCTCGGTCTCGGCGAGCCTGAATGCCGTCGGCGTGTCGACGCTGTCGCCGGCATCGTCGACGAGCGCGCCGTTGCGCAGGCGGAAATAGGCGCGGTCGTCGAGGGTCAGCAGCCGGGCTTGCCTCGGTACGGCAAAGCCAGCGGCGGTCCGCGTCGGACGCAAGGAGCGAAGGGTGAGCAAGCCGTTGAGCCGCAGCGTTGGATCGAGCCTGACCGAAGCCATACCCGGCCTGCGGCCAAAGGCTCAACTGCTTCAGGCTGTTTTGGACGGCTTCGGCCGCCGGTGGCGGCGGCATGCGGATTTCCGCCGACGGAGGATTTCCGCCGGCCGGGCTTCGACCTCGAGCCTTCGCGCTAGTAGGTCTCGATCCGCGCCATTCCGGCGAAGACGGCGGTGGAGACCAGGAAGCCGATCACGATACCGGTCACCAGCATGAGCATGGGGCGTTCCTCCGAGCGGTTCGTCGAGCATTCCCCCACAAGGTAAACACAGTCTTAACGCCAGCCCCCGCGTCCCGTCCGCAGCCGGCACGCCCCGCGGGGCGTCGCTTCCTCGCTCTTGACCCCGACGGCCTGATCCTGGAGGAGTTGCATGAAATCGGTAGCAGAACCGCAACCTGCTTGCCGCATGGTTGGCGCTCTTGAACCCTCGGGGGCAGAGCCTTGCCAGCGACCGCGACCGTCATCGCTTCCGGCAATCAGGACACCGATGGGGTCCTGTCGGGGATCCGTTGGGCCTCCGGAGCCCTGACCTACAGCTTCCCATCAAGCGCCAGCTTCTACGGCTCGAACTACAGCCCCGACGATGAGCCCGGCACGTTCAGCGCGCTGAATGCGACGCAGCAGAGCGCCGCGCGGGCGATCCTCGCGATGTATGCGGCGGTCGCGAACCTCACCTTCGCGCCGGTCGTCGAGAGCGCGACGAATCACGGCACGCTCCGTCTTGCCATGTCGAGCGCTCCGGAAACCGCCTGGGGCTACTATCCCTCGAACGACGCCAAGGGCGTCGGCGGCGACGTCTGGCTCAACAAGACGAGCTACAACAGCCCGGTCCTTGGCACCTACGCCTGGATGACCTTCACCCACGAGATCGGTCACGCCCTCGGGCTGAAGCATGGGCACGAGACCGAGGGCGGCTTCCCGGCCCTGCCTGCGAGCCACGACTCGGTCGAATACTCGGTGATGACCTACCGGTCCTATGTCGGCGACCCGCTCACCGGCGGCGGCTACGCGCTGGAGCGGACGAGCTACCCGCAGACGCTGATGATGGACGACATCGCGGCCCTACAATTCATGTACGGAGCAAACTTCACGACCAACGCCGGCAACACCGTCTATGTCTGGAGTCCGACCACCGGCGAAGAGTTCGTCAACGGCGTCGGCCAGGGCCGGCCGGGCGGTAACCACATCTTCGAAACCGTCTGGGATGGCGGCGGCACCGACACCTACGATTTCTCGAATTACGCCACCGGTCTCGTCGTCGACCTGCGCCCGGGCGGCTGGACGACCACCTCATCGGCGCAGCTTTCCCACCTCGACTACTATGCCGGGGACACCCATGTGGCGGCCGGCAACATCGCCAACGCGCTGCTCTACAACGGCGATCCGCGTTCGCTGATCGAGAACGCCAAGGGCGGCGTCGGCAACGATGCGATCACCGGCAACGCGGTAGCGAACCTCCTCGAGGGGCAGGCCGGCAACGACACGCTCGACGGCGGCGCGGGCGCCGACACGCTCGTCGGCGCGGACGGCAACGACCGTCTCATCGGCGGCAGCGGCGACGACTCGCTTGACGGCGGCATCGGCGACGACGTCGCCGTCTTCGCCGGCGCCAGGGCCTCGTACGTCATCGCGCTCGCGGCCGACCACTTCGACGTGACCGGGCCGGACGGTCACGATCTGGTCTTCTCCGTCGAGCACTTCGCCTTCGCCGACGTCACGGTCGATGCGGCGGCTTTGATCGCTGTCCCGACACCGACCGTGACCCCGCGCGGGCAGCCGCTCTCCATCACCGGAACGGCGGGCCCCGACCAGCTCGGCGGCGCTGACGGGAATGACACCATCTCCAGCGGGGGCGGCGACGACTACCTCAACGCCGGGCTCGGCGACGATTTTGCCTTCGGCGACGACGGCAACGACACCGTTCTCGGCGATGCCGGCGATGACTACCTCAACGGCGGCAATGGCGACGACCTGATCATGGGCGGCGCTGGCAAGGACACGGTGCTCGGCGCCGAGGGCAACGACTACATCAACGGCAGCGACGGCGACGATTTCGTCTTCGGCGGCGACGGCGACGACATCGTGATCGGGGACCTCGGCAACGATTACCTCAACGGCGAGAACGGGAACAACATCGTCTTCGGGGGGGCTGGAAACGACACCGTCATCGGCGGCTTCGGCGACGACTATCTGGACGGCGGGACCGGCGACGACATCCTCACGGGCGGGGTCGGCAACGACACGCTCTTCGCGAGTTCCGGCAACGATTATCTCCGCGGCGACGCCGGCGTCGATTTCTTCATCTTCGCCGGGAGTTTCGGCAAGAGCCTGGTCATCGATTTCGCCGCCGGACCGGTGAATCACGACATCATCCAGTTCAACGGCGGCGGCTTCACCGACTTCGCGAGCGTGCTCGCCCATGCCGTGGAGAGCGGCGGCAACACCGTCATCACGAGCGACACCGGCGACACGCTGACGCTCGCAAACGTCCTTCGCGCGAGCCTCGTGGCGGACGACTTCCGGTTCGCCTGAACGGATCCCGCGGGTTCGCCCATCGACGCTAGGGCGGCCGAAGCTTGATCTTGCGATCCGCGCGCTATACCGGCGGGCAAATCATGGCCCTGCCGCGCATCAGCGTCGTCGTTCCCTCGCTCAACCAGGCACCGTTCCTGGCCGAGGCCATCGATAGCGTCCTTTCGCAGGGCTATCCCGACCTCGAGCTGATCGTCATGGACGGCGGCTCGACCGACGCTAGCCTCGACATCATCCGCTCATACGAGGCGCGTCTCTCGTTCTGGCGGAGCGCTCCGGACGGCGGCCAGTCGGCCGCGATCAACCGCGGCGTCAAGGAGGCGACGGGGACGATCGTCTGCTGGCTCAACTCGGACGATCTCTTATGCGAGAACTCCCTTTCGCTCGTCGGCCGGGCAGCGGCCGAGCATCCCGATGTCGGCATGTACATCGGCAACGGCTTCCGCCTCGATCAGAACACCAAGCGGCTGACGCCGTATTGCCCGCGGCCGCTTGCCTTCAGCCGGCGGGCGCTGCGGGAAGGCGGCGCCTACATCCACCAACCTTCGACGTTCTTTACCCGAGCGGCCTGGGATCGCGTCGGCGGCCTCAACGAGAGTCTGAAATTCTGCATGGACTGGGACGTCATCATGCGGGTGGCGGCGCTCTATCCCGTGGCGCTCATCAACGCTTTCCTCGCAACGACCCGCGAGTATGACGAGACCAAGACCGCCGCCGGCGGGATGGAGAGGGCGGCCGAGATCCGGCGGATGATCGAGGCCAACACCGGCGAGCCGCTCTCGATCGGGGCCGCGATCTTCATGATCGAGGCGATGCTCCACCCGTCCACGAGCCAGCATCTCGGGTTGGGCTTCTTCCGCCACCTCTCGCTCGCCCGCAACGACGCCGCCCTGCGCCTGTCGGAGATCACCGGCACGGCGAGCTGCTTCCCGGCCGCAACCGACAGCGGCGACATCGTCAATGGAGCGGGCGTGCGCGAAGCGCCGCCGGAGCCGCCGCGCCCGGCAAAGGCGGCTGTCTTGAAGCTATGGCGCGGACGCCCTCGCGGGCTGCTCTATCGCTTTGTGACGGGCGCGCTGGTCTCGGCTGCGCACCTTGGGCTATGCAGCCGCGATACGGCCTTCGCCCGGCTGCGGAAGTGGCATTCCGAAGGTCTGTTCTCCGACCCAGGTCGGGACGGCGCGAAAGCGGCACGATCGTCGGGTCAACCGGCTCGCGACCTTGGCAACGAAAGATAGACGAGGCGCTTCATTTCCTGGCGGGTCCGCGTGACCATGTCGAGGATCAAGCCGACAAAGATGCTCAGCACCCCGAGAATGACGAGCCCGATGCTGAGGACCGCCGTCGGCAGCCGCGGCACGAGGCCGGTCTCGAGATAAGTCGCGACGACCGGCGCGCCGAGCACGATCGCGCTGAGGCCGATGACAAGGCCGAGCAGGCCGAAGAACTGCAGCGGCCGCTCGTCCTTGACGAGGCGCCCGATCAGCTTGAGGAT
>JAJKJG010000259.1 GCA_021154065.1 Methylobacterium sp. | reverse complement strand
TCCGGCTGCCGCGGCAGGCCCTCGTCGACCTCGTCGACGCCCGCGCCTTCGACCTCTACGACGACCCGATGCCGACGCTCGCCGATTTCGAGGGCTATGGCGGCGAGACCTCCTCGGCGCTGATCCGGCTCGCCAGCCTGATCCTCAACGACGGCGCCGACCCCGGCGCCGCCGACGCCGCCGGCCATGCCGGCGTCGCCTACGCCGTCGCCGGGCTGCTGCGCGCTCTCCCATGGCACGCCAGGCGCGGCCAGGTGTTCCTGCCGATGCAGGTCTTCGCGCGCCACGGCGTCACGCGCGAGGACATCGTCGCCGGGCGTGCCGGCCCCGGGCTTGTGGCGGCCCTCGCCGAGCTGCGCGCCATCGCCCGCGATCACCTCCGGCGCGTCCGCGCGCTGCGCGCCACCGTGCCGCCGACGATCGTCCCGGCGTTCCTGCCGGTCGCTCTCGTCGAGCCCTACCTCAGGCGGATGGAGGGGCGCGGCTACGACCCGTTCCGGACCGTGGTCGATCTGCCGCAATGGAAGAAGCAGTGGCTGCTGTGGCGGGCGGCGCGCAGGGGAGGAGTCTGAGGCCCGGCGGCGGATTCCGCGTCAGATCGGATGACCGACAGCGGGTCGATCTTGGGCCTGCGGCGCTGGACGGACGGTGCGCTCAGGCCCGCACAGTGCGTCCAGGAGTGAGCTTAGATCGGGAGCGGCGAGCTCCTTGGGCGAGAGCCGCCTGCCTTGCGCGGCAGCCCAGTCCTGGCGTTCGGCGATCGCCTCGCTGAGCAGCGGCTCGACCCCTGCCTGCTCGACGGTTCGGGCTACTTCCCGCATCTCCTCGGCCCGCCGCCGCCCATGCAGAAGCGCGCGGCTCATGACGTAGCGCGCGAGCTCCGGCCAGTCGTCGTGAGGCAGCGTATCCTCCAAGGAGCGCAGCACCTCGTCTTCGACGCCATAGTGGCGCGCCGACAGCATGCATTCGGTCGTGAGGGCCTCGAGGCCCTTGATCATGATGCTGCGGCACATCTTCACCGCCGACGCATCCCCGACCCGTTCGGAAAAAACCCTGACGCGCATATCGTACCGCGCCGCGAGCTCGGCGAAGGCCGGCGCGCTCGGACCGCCGAGCAGCATCGGCGAGCGCAAGCCCCGCGGCGGCACGCCGGTCATCACCGCGGCCTCCACATACCGGCCGCCGGCCTGCCCGACGATCCGGGCGGCCTCCTGCTTCGTGGTCGGCGAGACCGAGTTCACATCGACGACGAACGGCGCCCGTCCAAGCCCGCCCGCCAACGAGGCAGCCGCCTCGACGGTCGAGCCGGCCGTCACCGAGACGAACACCACGTCGGCGTCGGCCGCCGCCTCGGCCGCGGTGTTCCGGACCTCGACATAACCGCAGGCGGCGGCGCGGACGCAGGCCGCCTCGGCGCTGTCGTAGGCGACGAGCCTCGAGACGCCGGCCGCATGCAGGTCGCGGGCGAAAATGCCGCCGACCTCGCCAAAGCCAATGATCGCGAATGCCGTCATGCTCACCCCCGCTCGTCTCCAGGCTCGCCGCGCCGGTGCGGCGAGCCTCAAGACCTTTCCTATTCGAGACCGGCGGGCAATCCCTCCCAGACCTCGTCGATATCCAGGCGGCTCGGAAGCAGGCCCTGCTCGGCCGTGTAGCGCAGGACGAGGCTGATGGCAGGCTGAAGCGCCGAGCGCCCGATCCGATATCGCTCGCGGTCGGCGGCCTGCGGCGCGGCGGTATTGGCCTGCCGGAAAAGGCGCACCAGCTCTAGGATCAGGTCCGGCCGGCTCTGCGCCAACGCGCTCCGGACCGCCACGAGATGATTGACCGGCACGAAGCCGTGCTTGCGCCGGAACGCCTCGGCGGATGCCTCGACATCGGGGAACACCGCCCGGAGCGACGGGTCGTTCGGCACCTCATTCCCGACGATGACCGCATCGAGCTCGCCGTGGCGAAGCATGGCCACGAGGTCGCTGCCGGGCGGCGCCCGTTCGGCAAAGGGCGGGTCGCGGTACTCGGCGACATGCGCATCCTCGAAGGTCACCCAGCGCACCGCCTCTGGCCGTATGCCGTGCCCGTCGGCCAGGATGCCGCGCAGCCACACCCCGGTCGTCTGGCTGTAGGCCCGAACGCCGATCCGACGGCCGACGAGGTCGCCCGGGCCGCAGATGTCGCCGTCGGTCCGACACAGCAAGGCGGATTGCTGGAAGCGCGCCGCCAGCACCACGGGCAGGAGCACGAGCGGCTTGCGGTAAGCCTTCGCCTGAAGAAACGTCGCAATCGCGATCTCGCTCACGTCGAAGCGCTGCTCGCGCACCATCGGAGCGAAGGCCTGGTGGATCGTCGGGACGTCGACGAAATCGAAGGCCACGAGGTCGGACGCGACGCTGCCATCCCTCATGGCGGCCGTGTGCGGATATTGGCCGATGGCGGTGCGGAGCACGAGGCGCTCGCCCGCGGGATGGGCTCCTGGCTGGCCCGGCATCGGTCAGCCCTCCGCGTCGGCGGGGCGATACACGAGACCCTTCTCGGCCAGCTTCTCGCGCATGCCGTAGATGTCGAGTCCGACCTCGCCGGCCTGGAGGCGGGCGCGCGTCTGCGCCTCCTTCGCCTCCCGCGCCTCGCTTTGGAGCAGCACGGCCTCCGCGGCGGCGCGCGTGACCACGACGACGCCGTCGTCGTCGGCAACGATGAGGTCGCCGGGCCGCACGATCTGGCCGGCGCAGACGATCGGCACGTTCACGCAGCCGAGCGTCTCCTTGACGGTCCCCTGAGCCGAGACCGCCTTCGACCAGACCGGGAAGCGCATTTCCGTCAACGCCACCACGTCCCGCACCCCGGCCTCGATCACGAGCCCGAGCACCCCTCGGGCCGCAAGCGAGCAGGCGAGCAGCTCGCCGAAATAGCCTGCGTCCGACGGCGAGGTCGGGGCGACGACGAGAACGTCTCCGGCTCGGCACTGCTCGACGGCGACATGGATCATCCAGTTGTCGGCCGGCGGGACCGAGACCGTGACGGCGCTGCCGGCGATCTTCGCGCCCGGATAGATCGGCCGCATGAAGGCGGCGAGGAGGCCGGTGCGCGCTTGCGCCTCATGCACGGTCGCAACCCCGTAGGGTGCGAAGCCCGCGGCGATCTCACGCCCGACGCGGGGCGGGTTCGTGACGACGACGTTCATGCCAGCGCCTCCGGAACTTGGGAAAAATGGGCTCGTAGCCTTCATGATAGGTGATCTTCGGGGGCCCTCGTTCACTCCGCCCGCCAGCCGTAGAGCCAAGCGTAGCGCAGCGCCATGCGTTCGGGGCCGAGGTGGCGGATGACCGCGTCGCGCATGAATGCCTTGACGCCGCCGGCGTGGTAGGCGGCGCCGTTGCGGCGTGCGGCCCGCTGTATCCGGCGGGCACGGGGAAGGCGGGCGCGCTCGTAGGCGGCAAGCGCGGTGGTGACGTCCTTCGCTCCGGCGAGCGCGCCGGCGAGCACCATTGCATCCTCGATCGCGAGCGCGCCGCCCTGCGCCAGGAAGGGTAGCACCGGATGGGCGGCATCGCCGACAAGCGCGAGTCGGCCGCGCCGCATGGCCGCCGCGGCGAGGTCGAACAGCGACCATAGCTGCCACGCCGGCGCCGCCGCGAGGAGAGCGCGCAACGGCGCCGCCGCCGCCGCGAAGGCGGCGACGAGCTCGGCCGGGTCGCCAGGCTCCGCCCAGCCCTCGACCGGCGCCGCCCGGCGCTCGACCGCGACGATGTTGAGGAGCCGCCCGCCGGCGATCGGATAATGCACGACGTGGCGATCGCGGCCGAGCCACAACCCGGTCTCGTCCCCGGCGAGGCCGGCGGGAGCGTCGGTGGCGGGAATCGTGGCGCGCCAAGCGGCAAAGCCCCGGTATTGCGGCGCCCGCCAGTCCTCGCCCGCGGCGCGCAGGCGCGACCACAGCCCGTCGGCCGCGACGGCGAGATCGGCCTCGATCGTGTCGCGGGCGCCGGCTGCGTTCTCGACCGTGATGCTCGTCCGGTCCGGCTGCTCCCGGCCGCCGATGACGGCGCGGCCCATCATCAGCCGGATCGTCGCGCGCGCCCGCACCGCATCGAGGAGCAGGGTCTGGAGCTCGGCCCGGTGGACGACGTAATAGGGCGCGCCGAAGCGCTCGCGCATGAAGGCACCGAGCGCGACGGCGCCGATCTCGCGCCCGGATGCAAGGGCGCGGATCGCGACGCGGGCCGGCTCGCTCGCGGCGCGGCGCAACGCCGGCCCGAGGCCGAGATCGATCAGGATCCGGCTCGCATTCGGGGAGAGCTGGACGCCGGCGCCGTCGGCCGAGAATGCGGTGCGGCGCTCGACGAGGGTCACCTCCCAGCCGCGGTCGGCGAGCGCGAGCGCGGCGGTGAGCCCGCCGATGCCGGCGCCGGCGATGACGGCGGTGCCCGGCGTCACCTAGAGTATGATCCCGAGAAGCGGGAACCGGTTTTCGGAAAAGATCATGCTCGAACAAACAGATGGAGCGGGATGATGACTCGAAAAGAAATCATCCCGCTCTAGCGCAGGCCGCTGCCGCGCGCTCCGTCAAGGTCGAAGGCGGTGCCGGCCTGGTTCTCGTAGAGGCACTCGGCCGGGCGCGCCTCGCGCGGCTTCAGCTGCGGGCGATAGCGGAACAGCGTCGAGCAATAGGGGCAGACGATGTCGTCGTCCGAGCCCATGTCGAGGAACACATGCGGATGGTCGAAGGGCGGCTTCGCGCCGATGCACATGAACTCGCGCGAGCCGAGATCGATCGCCGGAACCCCGGGGTCGTTGTGGAAATGCGGGATGCCGACATCGGCCATTCGCGGGCGCCTCGCTTGGAAATCGCGCCGCACCATAGCGGCGCGCCGGGGCGAGGCAAGAGCGGCCGCCTCAGAGGCGGGACCACAGCCCGGCGACGAGCACCACCACCCCGACGCTGAGGCCGAAGGCCGCCCACAACAGGCGGTTCATCGCGGCAAGCACGAGCGCCGGCAGGACCCCGAGGAAATACGGCACCGCCGCGGCTGTCGCGATCCCGCGCATGATCCGCCAGCCGCCGGTCTCCTCGACAGCGAGGTAGACGAGGAACAGGAATAGCGCCGTCTGCCCAAGCGTCAGCACGAGGACGAAGCCGCGCAGGATCTTCCGGCTGTCGCCTGCCGCCGCGGCGTGCGGGAGCCCGGCTTCGGGCGCGGCCGTCAGCCCCTAGCTCCGCCCCTCCGCGAGGGGACGGCCGGCCCGGAGCTCCTTGGTGATGAAGCGCCACACCTTCTGGCTGAGCACGCGTGGCTTCGACAGCGAGGCGACCCAGCTCTTCGCCGGCGGCGGCTTCGCCCGGCGGGCGGCGGTCCGCAACGGCCGGGCCGGCGCCGCCTTCGGCGCCGCG
>JAJKJG010000258.1 GCA_021154065.1 Methylobacterium sp. | reverse complement strand
GGGCTGGCTCGAGTTCCAAGCCGCCAAACGCGGCGCCGCCCTCATCGCCCCGCAACGCAATGTGTGAATCTGCTAGCCCACAAGGGGGAGGAGGGGCGACTCGGCCAGCAAATGTGTGAATGCCGTAGCCCTTGCGGGGAGGGGCAGGGGTGGGGGGCGCCGGGTCGAACGCGGACGCTTGGGCGCTTGGCGCAGGCGCCGCTACAACGCTCCTTCGCGGCCACCGCGCTTTACGCCCACGCCCCCCACTCCGCTCGGCCTTCGGCCGAGTCGGCCCTCCCCGCAAGGGGGAGGGAAGCGCGCGTTGGAGCGCAATCAGCGGGAACGCCAGACGCTCCTCAAGCGCTCTTCGGTCGCTTCCGAGAGCGGACGGGGCGAGCGGTCGTTCGCACCTAAACGTTCAGCGCCGCGGCGGCGCGAATGAGGGCCTTCAACGCCGCTTCGTCGATGGTGTCGCCCTCATGGATGTCGATGGCGCGCCTCACGTTGCCTTCGAGGCTGGCGTTGAAGAGGCGTGACGGGTCCGCGAGCGCGGCGCCCCTTGCGAAGGTCAGCTTCACGACCGCCTTGTACGTCTCGCCGGTGCAGATGATCCCGGCGTGCTCCCACACCGGAACCCCCCGCCACTTCCAGGTCTCGACCACCTCGGGATCGGCCTCTCTGATGAGCCTTCGGACCCGCGCCAGCGTCTCGCCCCGCCAATCACCCAGCTCCGCGATTCGCGCATCGATGAGCTGAGAGGGAGCGGCTGCTCCTCCTCCTTCCGTCGAGCCGGCCTTGCTCTTCATGGTGGTCCCTTCTTCCTCATTGTTGGCGCTCGCCCCGAGCACTTCCAGCGACCTCATGCGAGCTCGACGCCGACGTGGCGCTTGGCTGCCGTCGCGAGCCGATGGTCCCGTGTCAGCAGCGACGCATCGAGGGCTTCGGCAAGGGCGACATAGACCGCGTCGTACGCCGTGAAATTGCTCCGCAGCTCCCATACGCGCGGCAGAAGAATCGTGTGCGGATAACGCCGCACGGGAAAGTCCGCGAAATCGGTGAGCGCTGCGCGGCCGCGCTCGCGATCGATGTCGCCTGCCGCCGCATACCGGCGCAGCGCATGCGTGACCTCGACGTCGAGGAGGTGCGGCGCGTGCAACGTCTGGCGCGGGCGGGCAAAAAGGCTCGTCTCCACAGCCTCGGCCGCGGGTGTCCGCAGCAGCACCTCGAGCAAAGCCGATGCGTCGACGACGATCACCGGCGATCGCGCTCGGCGCGGACGGCATCGGCGGGCGCGACGGCGGGCGTGACACGGGAGCGACCCTCCAGGCGATGCCTCAGCTCCTCGATCGTCGGGCGCTCGGCCACCTCGCGGATTTCCGCCAGCAGATAGTCGGAGAGGGACATGCCGGCCAAAGCAGCGCGCGACTTGAGCCGGCGGTGCAACAGGTCCGGCACATTCCGGATCTGGATCATCGTTGTCATGTGACAAACATGACCACATGCGCAGCGCATGTCAACGGCCGCGAGATGCAGCGGATCCAGTTCGGAGCCGGGACCGGATAGCTACGCGCGCGCCGCCTGTTTCGCAGCTGTCGCTTTGCCGAACGGCGCGACCTTGATCTCGCCCGCTCGCGCGCGGGTCTGGGCGATGTCGTAGCTGTTCTGCATTCGCATCAGCGTGTCCATCGACACGCCGAAAGCCTTCTCGATGCGGAGCGCCATCTCGGGGGACAGGCTGGCGCGCTCGTTGAGGAGCGTCGACAGCGTTGCGCGGGTGACGCCGAGCGCCTGCGCGGCAGCCGTCACCGACAGCTCCAGCGGCTCGATGATCTCGTGCTTCACGAACCCGCCGGGATGGGCGGGGCGCTTCATGCGGATGCCGGCGGTCGCGCCCATGGCTGCCTCCTAGCGATAGTCTTCATAGTCGAGGTCGACGATCTCGATCTCGTCGCGGTCGATGCGGAACGCCACCCTCCAGTTCTTGCACGTCCGAGGCGGGCGCACGAGCGCGCGTCGAGGCTGGCGCCCCGTTTCCAGCCCGGCATGGCCGCGATGGTGGGCCTGCACTCGACGCGTTTCGGCTCCGAATAAGCGCGATTTCGCCCGATCTGCCGCGGAACTCGCCGCTTGACCGGCGATTCGGGCGGGTTCACACTCGAATTCGATCAGTTCCAAACTGTTCACAGGGGGAGCCGGCAGGGCTCCCGGTCAAGAGCCGGCCATGCGTGCCGGCCCGTGCGAGGAGGAGCCCAGATGGCCGCCGTCAGCATGACGGTGAACGGGAAACCCGTCACCGGAGACATCGAGCCGCGCACGCTTCTGGTGCAGTTCCTGCGCGAGAATTTGCGCCTCACCGGCACCCATGTCGGCTGCGACACGAGCCAGTGCGGCGCCTGCGTCGTCCATATGGACGGGCACGCGATCAAGGCCTGCACGATCCTCGCCGTCCAGTGCGAGGGCGCCCACGTGACGACGATCGAGGGGCTCGCGAACGGCGCCGAGCTGCACCCGATGCAGGCGGCGTTCCGCGAGCATCACGGGCTGCAATGCGGCTTCTGCACGCCGGGCATGATCATGACCGCGGTCGACATCGTGAACCGCAAGGGCAACAGCCTCGACGAGCATACCATCCGCACCGAGCTCGAGGGGAATCTCTGCCGCTGCACCGGCTACCACAACATCGTCAAGGCGATCGCGGCGGGCGCCCAGGCGATGGGGCAGGGGCCGGTCGCGCAGGCGGCTGAGTGACGCGCAGCTGAGCGCGTCATCCCGGACGCGCCAGAGGCGCGATCCGGGATCTGCAAACGGACAAGCGTCGAAAGGTCCCGGCTCTTCGCTTCGCTTCGGCCGGGATGACGACAAAGAACAAAGGGGAGGGCCCACCATGACCGCGACGGGAATCGGCGCCTCGGTGCGCCGCAAGGAAGACCAGCGCTTCATCACCGGCCGCGGGCATTACGTCGACGACCTCACCCGCCCGGGGCAGGCCTATGCCACCTTCCTGCGCTCGCCGCACGCGCACGCCACCATCCGCTCGATCGATACCACCGCCGCGAAGGCGCGCCCCGGCGTGCTCGCGGTGCTGACGGGCGAGGATCTGGCGGCCGACAAGGTCGGCGGGCTGATCTGCGGCTGGATGATCCATTCCAAGGACGGCACGCCGATGAAGGCCGGCCCGCACCCGGCGCTGGCGCAAGGCAAGGTGCGCTACGTCGGCGATCACGTCGCCGTCGTCGTCGCCGAGACGCTGGCGCAGGCGAAGGACGCGGCCGAGGCCATCGCCGTCGATTACGAGACGCTGCCGGCGGTCGTCGACGCCGCCGAGGCGCAGACGAGCCCGGCGCAGATCCACGAGGTCGCGCCGGACAACACCGTCTTCCGCTGGCATCTCGGCGACAAGGCCGCCGTCGACCAGGCCTTTGCCGGCGCGAAGCACGTGACCAAGCTCGACATCGCCAACAACCGGCTGGTCCCGAACGCGATCGAGCCCCGCGCCGCGATCGGCGAGTACGATCCGGGCAACGAGAGCTACACCCTCCACACCACGAGCCAGAACCCGCATGTGGCGCGGCTCGTGCTCTCGGCCTTCATCGGCATCGCGCCCGAGCACAAGCTGCGCGTCGTGGCGCCGGACGTCGGCGGCGGCTTCGGCTCGAAGATCTTCATCTACGCCGAGGAGACGGTCTGCCTCTGGGCGGCAAAGAAGGTCGGCCGGCCGGTGAAATGGAACGGCGACCGCACCGAGGCTTTCCTTTGCGACGCGCACGGCCGCGACCACGTCACCCATGCCGAGATGGCAACGGCCGAGGACGGCAAGATCCTGGCGATTCGCGTTTCGACCATCGCCAATCTCGGCGCCTATCTCTCGACCTTCGCCTCCTCGGTGCCGACCTACCTCTACGCGCCGCTGCTGTCCGGCCAGTACGACATCCCGGCGATCTATTGCGAGGTCGACGGCGTCTACACCAACACGGCGCCGGTCGACGCCTATCGCGGCGCCGGAAGGCCCGAGGCGACCTTCGTCGTCGAGCGCCTGGTTGAGGTCGCGGCGCGCGAGATCGGCATGGACCCGGCGAAGTTCCGCCGCCGCAACTACATCAAGAAATTCCCGCACCAGACGCCGGTGATCATGACCTACGACGCCGGCGATTATCAGGCCTCGCTCGCAAAGGCGCTGGAGCTTGCCGACTACAACGGCTTTGCCCGCCGCAAGCGCGAGAGCGCCCGCAACGGCAAGCTCCGCGGCATCGGGTTCTCCTCCTATATCGAGGCCTGCGGCATCGCCCCCTCGGCGGCGGTCGGCTCGCTCGGCGCCGGCGTCGGCCTGTGGGAATCGGCCGAGGTGCGGGTCAACCCGACCGGCTCGGTCGAGATCCTGACCGGCTCGCACAGCCACGGCCAGGGCCACGAGACCACCTTCGCGCAGCTGGTCTCCGACCGCCTCGGCGTCTCGATCGACACCGTGTCGGTCGTCCATGGCGACACCGACAAGGTGCAATTCGGCATGGGCACCTACGGCTCGCGCTCGGGCGCGGTCGGCATGTCGGCGATCTACAAGGCGATCGACAAGGTCATCGCCAAGGGCAAGAAGGTCGCGGCCTACGTCATGGAGGCGTCCGAGGGCGACATCGAGTTCAAGGACGGCAAGTTCTCGGTCGCCGGCACGGACAAGTCGGTGGCTTTCGGCGACATGGCGCTGCAGGCCTACATCGCACACAAGTTCTCCGGCCAGGAGCTCGAGCCCGGGTTGAAGGAGGGGGCCTTCTACGACCCGACCAACTTCACCTTCCCGGCCGGCGTCCACATCTGCGAGGTCGAGGTCGACCCCGACACCGGCATCGTCGCGATCACGAAATGGACCGCGGTCGACGATTTCGGCGTCGTCATCAACCCCATGATCGTCGAGGGCCAGGTCCATGGCGGCGTCGCGCAGGGCGTCGGCCAGGCGCTGCACGAGGGCGCGGTCTACGACAAGTCCGGCCAGCTCGTGACCGCGAGCTACATGGACTACCAGATGCCGCGCGCCGAGGACCTGCCGTCGCTCACCGTCGGCATGACGGTGACGCCGTGCCCGTCGAATCCCTTGGGCGTCAAGGGCTGCGGCGAGGCGGGCGCGATCGCGGCCCCAGCGGCCGTCATCAACGCCCTTACCGACGCTCTCGGCCACGAGGATCTCGCCATGCCGGCAACGCCGCAGGCGGTCTGGCGCGCGGCGCAGAAGGCGCGGGTGGTGCCGATGGCGGTGGAAGGTGGTCAGTCGTGAGTAGTCAGTCGGCAGTCGGCAGTCGGTTGCCGCCCTGAATTACGGAGACACTGACCACTGACGACTGACTACTCACGACTGCCGACTGCCGACTGGAAGGAGCCACGAATGTACGCCTTCGAATACCACCGCCCGACGAGCGTCCGGCAGGCCGCGAACCTCCTCGGCAAGCTCGATGAGGCGAAGATCGTCGCCGGCGGGCACACGCTGCTGCCGACGATGAAGCAGCGTCTTGCGGCGCCGAAGAACCTGATCGATCTCGCCGGCGTCGCGGATCTGCGCGGCATCGAGCGCTCCGGCCGCTCGGTCGCGATCGGCGCCATGACGACCCATGGCGAGGTCGCTGAATCGGCCGCCGTCAGGGAGGCGATCCCGGCGTTGGCGGAGCTTGCCGAGATGATCGGCGATCCGGCGGTGCGCCACCGCGGCACCATCGGCGGCTCGGTCGCGAACAACGATCCGGCCGCGGATTATCCCGCCGCTTGCCTCGCGCTCGGGGCGACGATCGCGACCAACAAGCGTAAGATCGCGGCCGACGAGTATTTCAAGGGCCTGTTCGAGACCGCGCTCGAGGACGGCGAGATCGTCACCAAGGTGACGTTCCCGATCCCGCAGAAGGCCGGCTACATGAAGTTCCGCAACCCGGCCTCGCGCTACGCCCTCGTCGGCGTCTTCGTCGCGAAGCGCGCGGCCGAGATCCGCGTCGCCGTCACGGGCGCCGGCGCCGGCGGCGTCTTCCGCTGGGCCGCCGCCGAGGAGGCGCTGAAGAAGCGCTTCGCGGCGAAGTCGCTCGAGGGGCTGTCGCATCCGGCGGACGGCCTCAACGGCGACATCCACGCCGACGCGACCTACCGCGCCCACCTCATCGGCGTCATGGCAAGGCGCGCCGTCGCCGCGGCGACGGATCGGTGAGCTGACGACGGGCGCCGCGCGCTCGCACGCGCGCGGCCGCCGCGCCTACGGGCGCCGGTCGCCCTCGCCGAAGCCGAAGCCGCGCTCGCCCATGCCGCCGCGGCCCCGCCACCGGTCGCCCATGTCGCCGCGATCCATGTCGCCGCGACCCATGCCGCCGCCGTCCATGCCGCCCCGATCCATGCCGCCGCGGCCCATGCCGCGCCAGGCGTGGCGCATCATGCCGCCGCCCGGGCGCATGTGGCGCACGAGCATGCGCAGCCGGCGCTTCTGGCCGTCGTCGAAGGAGGCGTAGAGCGGCGCCGCCGCCTCGGCGAGCTTGCGCAGCGCCTCGGCCCGCACCGCCTGCCGCTCGGCCATGCCGCGCAGCATGCCGGGGAGATCGTCGCGCGGGTCGCCGCCTTGCTCGCGGCGCTCGCGCCAGGCGCGGAACTGCTCGCGCCGCAGCTTGACGAGGTCGCGGATCGCCTGCTCGACCGGCGGCCACATCTGCTGCTGGTCCGGCGACAGCCGCAGCCCGGCATGGAGCGCCGCGATGCGGGCGTCGGTGAAGGCCTCGATGTCTTCGGGCGAGAAGCGCCCCATCATGCCCATGCCGCCGCCCATTCCGCCCATGCCGCGGCCCATTCCCGGGCCGCCGCCGAAATCGCCGCGGCCGTCGCCACGCGCGAACTGGTCGCGCATCTGGCCGCGGCCGAACTCGCCGCCCCGGTCCTGCGCCGCCGCGGCGGCCGTGAGCGCGGTCGTGGCGGCGAGGACGATCATCACGCGTTTCATGGCAGAGACTCCTGTGGTCGCAAATCCGACGATGCCGCTACAGGCTGCGCGTGGCGGGATTACGGTCGCGTGGCGCAAAGATGAAATCCCGGTAACGTCCGGGCAGCACGATCGGCCGGCGGAAATCCGGCGCCGCCTCGAAACCGTTTTGGCGGCGCCGACGTTGTTTCTCCGACAGGCGCCGGACGGAGCCCGGGCCGCGCCGCGGAGTGAGGCTTGTGGCCGTGCTGACCATCACCGGAATCGAGGAAGTCTGCGAGGCCAAGGGCATCACGCTCGTGATGCACCCTTGCGTGCGCCGCGCCGTCAAGCCCTACGAGGAGAGCTTCTATATCGGCGCCTGCTGCTTCCTCGGCAACGAGACCGACGGCATCTATTTCCTGCCGCTCGGCAACGGCGGCTATGTGCGGCTCCTGTTCACGAAGCGGCGCTCGGCGGCGGGCCACCCGATCCTGCGGGTCGAGCCGGCAGCCGCCGACGGGATGCAGCGCATCCGCAACGCCGTCGGCGAACGCGAACGCTGAAGATCGCCCCGGCTGTGGCCGCGGCGGCGCCGCGAGAGCGGGATGATTTTTCTTCGAGTCATCATCCCGCTCTATCTGTTTGTTCGAGCATGATCTTTTCCGAAAACCGGTTCCCACTTTTCGGGATCATGCTTTAACCTGCGCTCCCGGTGCCGGCCCACGCGGGCGCGGCGTCCGCGAAGAGGGAATGCAGGATGGCATCGAACAAGGTTGCACTCGTCACCGGCGCCGGCACCGGCGTCGGCAAGGGGGTGACGCTCGGCCTTTTGGGGGCCGGCTACGCGGTCGTGCTCGCCGGGCGCCGGCGCGAGCCGCTCGAGGCGACGGCGAAGGAAGGCGGCGGCCCGACGCTCGTCGTCGAGACGAATGTCGGCGACCCGGCGTCTGTCGACGCCCTGTTTGCGAAGATCAAGGAGACCTTCGGCCGGCTCGACCTCCTGTTCAACAACGCCGGCACGGGCGCCCCGGCGGTGCCGATGGACGAGCTCTCCTTCGCGCAGTGGAAGACCGTCGTTGACACGAACCTCACCGGCTCGTTCCTGTGCGCGCAAGGCGCCATGCGGATGATGAAGGCGCAGCAGCCGCAGGGCGGGCGTATCATCAACAACGGCTCGATCTCGGCGCACGCGCCGCGGCCGAACTCGGCGCCCTACACGGCGACGAAGCACGCCATCACCGGGCTGACGAAGTCGATCGCCCTCGACGGCCGGAAATTCGACATCGCCTGCTGCCAGATCGATATCGGCAACGCCGAGACCGACATGGCGCGGCGCATGAAGGACGGGGTGCCGCAGGCGGACGGGTCGGTCAGGGCGGAGCCGCTGATGGATCCGGTCCATGTCGCCAACGCCGTCGTGCACATGGCGAGCCTGCCGAAGGAGGCGAACGTCCTGTTCATGACCGTGATGGCGACGAAGATGCCGTTCGTCGGCAGGGGTTGACGACAGGCGTTCGGCAAAGCGAAGCGGGCTTCCTCTATTTCACGGAAGCCCGCTGGCGACCTCGGGAGGTCACACGTCAGAGACGTTGATCCGGAAGTGCTCCGGTGCAGATATGCAGATTGTCAAGCTTAAGAGACCACCTCCCCAAGCTGAAATGATGATCAGGCTCTGAGTTGGTCTGCCGACGCGAGCTTCGGTGGAGTCATTTTCTTAGACCTCCCTCTCGCTGAACCTGTAGAATCTGCGCCCGAGCACTGGCGCTGTCAAGGGCGTTGTTTGCGGCCGAGCCGCGAAAACGCTGGATGTGGATAACCGGAGCCGCCTCCGATTTGATGCGCACGCTCCCTTCAGAGGCCGCTGCGAAAGTCGGTTCGGCGCCGCTTCGCGGCGAGTCTTGCGCTGGGTCCCGGATCGCCTTCCACTCCGCTTCGCTGCGTTGCAGGCGTCCGGGAAAGCGCTGTTGAGAGATCGAGCGGAATTAATCCGCTGCTTTTCCGGGCGCATGCAGCGAAAGCGGAATGCGACCCGGGACCCAGGGCAAGACTCTGGCGCGAAGCGGCGCCGAAGAGAAGCGAGTATGGGTCGCGCGGAACCTTCGCCGCGGAAGCGGGTTTCACCGGCGATCGATCCCGAGTAGGTGCGCCACCGCCGGCGACGGCGGGGAGCTTTTAAAGGCGCCAAGGCCCGGCCCCGCAAAGGGCTGGGCCTTTTGCTTGTCGCGGCCCCTATCGCGGCCTTGCCGCGCGTTCGAAGATGAGATTCAG
>JAJKJG010000257.1 GCA_021154065.1 Methylobacterium sp. | reverse complement strand
TCGCGTCGTAGCCCGCCGTCACGAGCCGCCCGCCGGGAGCGAAGGCGACGCCGTTGACGTTGCCCTGGTGGCCGTTGAGCACCCGCGCCGGCCCATCGCCCGCAAGCGGGCTCACGCGCGCAGTGCCATCCCACGAGGCAGAGGCGATCGCGCTCCCGTCGGGCGAGACGGCGAGCGCGACGATCGGCGCTTTATGCGGCTCGATCACCCGAACCGGCGCGGTCTCGCCCGCCTTCCACAGCGCGATGCGGCCGTCCTCACCCCCGGTGGCAAAGCGCCCGTCGGCGAGCGCCGCCGCGGCGTTCACGGCGCCGTCATGGAAGCGCAGCACCGCGAGCGCCGTCCCCTGATCCAAGGACCACAGGATCGCCGACTGGTCGAAGCTGCCCGACAGCGCGAGCCTCCCGTCCGGCGATACCGCGACCGCCCGTACAGGCCCGCCATGCCCGCGGAGCTGCGCCAGCGCGGGCGATGCGAGAGCGAGGAGGACGATGCTGACGGCGCCGACGAGCCCCCCTCCCCCGATGCAGAGGAGGGCCGACCTGGGGGAGGGAGGCACGCGCCCGGCCGCACTCATTCGGCACCCGCCGGCATGAAACCCAGCGACCGCAACACCTCACGCACCTCCGGATCTCCCAGCGTTTCGAGAAACGCCGCCACCGCCGGCCGGCTGCGGCGCTCGGCGACGACGGCGAAATCATAGTGCTCCGCGGCGAGCGGCAGGAAGCCGAGGCCATAGGCCTTCGCCGCCGGCTCGATCGCGACGCCCCAGTCGGCGCGCTCCTGCGCTACGGCCGCCGCGACGGCGTTGTGGGAGCGCGGCTGGTTCCAGTAGCCGTCGGGCCTTCTGCCCTCCAGCCAGCCCGTCGATGAGGATGCGCGTGCCGGCGCCGGGGTTGCGGTTGACCATGACGCAGGCGGGATCGGCGAGCGCCGCCGCGACGGCTTCCGTCGCGCTCCGGCCCGCGAAACGCGCGTCGCCGGGGCGGAAGACCACCCCCTGCATGCGCCGCCAGCCCTCGACGAGATCGAGCCCCGGGCTGAGGAACGGCGCGTTGTAGGCGCCGGTCTTCGGATCGAGGAGGTGGATCGGGGCGATGTCGCACTCGCCACGCCGCGCCGCCGCGAGCCCGCCGAGGCTGCCGACGGCGATGAGCCGCACGGCGTGATCCATGCCGGCGAGCCGGCCGACGACGGCGTCGAGGCCGATATCGTGGCTGCCCATGATGACGAGGTCGGGCAGGCGCAGATGCGGGGTGAAGAGCGTGACCTCGGCCTCGGTGCCGGCGGCAAGCGAATCCGCCAGAGCCGGGACGGTCAGGAAGCCGTCGAATTGCGCGAAAGCGGTGATCGAGCCCGAGCCTTTTCCGGTCGGGTACGCGGCGAGCCCGTCCTCGCGCCGCACGAGCGACACCATCACGAACTCGGTGCGTCCGAGCTCGGAGGCGACGCGTACTGCGACCCTCGCCGCGGCCTTCGTCTCGGTCCGGGCCGGCAAGCCGGCGAGACGGCGCAAGGTCGGAACGATCACGTCGTGGAAGGTGAACATCGCCGAGGTCGGAAAGCCCGGCAGGACCACCACCCCCTTGCCGTCGCAGACGGCTAGGCAGAGCGGCTTTCCAGGCTTCAGGGCGACGCCATGGGCGACGATCCCGGGGGCGCCGAGGCGGGCGACGAGCCGGTGCGACAGATCGCCCGCGCCCTTCGACGTGCCGCCGGAGAGGACGACCATGTCGCAGTCGGCGAAGGCGCACCGGATCGCGGCATCGAGCGCCGCCTCCTCGTCGGGACAAGCGCCGTAGAACACCGGCTCGCCGCCGTTCTCGGCGATCGCGGCGCATACGATCGGACCGTTGCAGTCGTGGATCGCCGCCGGACAAAGCGGCAGGCCGGGCGCGACGAGTTCGTCGCCGGTCGAGAGCACGCCGACGCGGGGGCGGCGATGGACCGGGATCGTCGCAAGGCCGCAGGCCGCGAGCATGCCGATCTCGCGCGAGCCGATCACCGTGCCGCGCCGCAGCAGCGTCTCGCCCCGGGCGATGTCGGACCCGGCAAAGCCGATGAACTGGCCAGGCGTCGCGGCGCGGCGCACCTCGATCGCCGTCCCGTCCGGTGTCGCGACGGCCTCGGTGTGCTCGATCATCACGACGGCGTCGGCGCCGCGCGGGATCGGCCCGCCGGTCGCGATCGGCGTCGCAGTGCCGCCGGCCACCGCAAGACGCGGGGCGACGCCGCAGGCGATCACCTCCGGGTTGAGGGCGAGCGTCGCCGGCGCGCTTGCGCCAACGCTTGCGAGATCGGCGGCACGAACAGCGAAGCCGTCGACGCTCGAGCGGTCGAACGGCGGCACGTCGAGCGGCGCCGCGATGTCCTCAGAGACGACGCGCCCGAGCGCGTCGGCGAGCGGCACGGTTTCGCTCCCGAGCGGCCGCGGCCGCAGCGCCGCCTCGAAACGAGCGACCGCTTCGTCCCGGGGCAGCACGGTGAGGAACTGCTCCTGGGTGACGGCGGCGAGGAACGCGCCTGAGCCGTGGGGCTTGTTCATGCCTTTGGTTTTGTCACACCCGGAAGGCGTCGACCAGTTCGCCGGCGGCAAAGCCCTCGCGCTCCGCCGGGACGGCGAGCCAATGGTCGGCGGCAGCGATTGCAGACAGCGTCAGGTCGCCGCAGCCGAGCGGCAGAAAACCCTCCGGCGTGCGCCGGACGAGCGCGATCTCGGTCATGCCAAGCCCGGACACGATCTTGCGCATCAGCGGCGCCCGCGACGGCGGCTCGGGCCTCGCGCCGGACAGGTGCTCGAGGCACGGCCGGATCAGCGCCAGCGCGACCCCGATTGCCGCCTCGAGCCGCGGCGGGACGGCGATCGCCGGCGTCGGGCCGAAGCGGCCGCAGACGGCGCCCTCGCCGGGCCGCAGCGCCACGGCTTCGGCGACGACGGCGCCGTTGTGCGCCAGGACCGCGCGTGCGAGCGCCGTATCGCCGATCATCACCAGGAGGTCGGCCGGCGGCGTCGAGAAGATCGTGGTCAGGCGGGTGCGCTCCCCGAACGTTTGATGCTCGACCCGTACCCCCGCCATGACCCCAAAGCGCTGCAGGAAATCGCTCCCCGGCGATGGTTTGCCTGTGACGAGCACCCGCATCCGCGGATCGCGTACGACGCACATCTCGATCCCGGCGGCGGCACCGACCGCCACATCGACGGCACGCAGGCGCTCGCCCGCCTCGCGGAGCACGGCAAGCGCCGGCGCGTCCTCGCCCGCGCGTCGGACGCCCTCCCCCGGCGCAGCGGACCCGGTGATTTCGACCGCGCCCTCCCTGCCCGACACCGAATCCGGCGAGAGAACGCAGTCCGTGCCGGCCGGGAGCACGTCTCCGATCGTGACCCCCGGCAGCGGCCAAGCCGGAAAGACCGGGGCGTAAGGCGAGGCGCCGACGAGGGCCTCGGATGCCACGGCCCACCCCTCGCGCACCGCGACCGGGCGCGGCGGGACGGCGCCAGCCGTCGCAAGCGGAGCGGCAAGGACGCGGCCCTCTGCGCCGCGGAGCGGAATCCGTCCCGGCGCGGCAGGCGCCACGCCGGCGAGCAGCGCGGCGATGGTCTCTGCGAGCCCGGTCAGCGGCGGAGCATGCGGAACGGCAAACCCCCTCTTATTCCGACCCGCCGACGCCCGGCCCGGCACTCTTCGGCGGCGGCGCGGACCTTGTCCAGCCCGCCGGCATCGGGCAAGCACCCACGATGCGCGAGATCCGATTGAACCTGCGCGGCCTCAAATGCCCCCTCCCGGCGCTCAAGACCCGCAAGGCGCTCAAGAGCCTCGCGCCCGGCGACCTCCTCGTCGTCGAGTGCACCGACCCCCTCGCCGCGATCGACATCCCGGCGCTCCTGCAGGAAACCCGAGATATTCTCGAAGGCCAGGGGGCGGTCGAGGGCGCGCTCGCCTTCCGCATCCGCAAGGCCGCGCCAACGGCGCGCTCATGAAAAAGCCCGGCGCTCGGCCGGGCTTTCGACGCAGCACTTTGCAGGAAAGCTGCTATTTCTTCCCGAACAGCGCGTCCTTGAGCCCGCCGATGGCGTTCTGGACCTTCCCCTCGGCCTTGTCGGCCTTGCCTTCGGCCTGGAGCTTCGAGTCGCCGAGCACCTTGCCGGCGCCCTGTTTCAGGTTGCCCTTCATCTGCTTCGCCGATCCTTCGACGCGATCTTCGTCGGCCATGTGTCGTCTCCTCTCGGGGAGCGGCCCCGGTCGGGAAGGAAACGTGCCTGGGGGAGGCCGGTTCCGGGCGACAATGCCGCGGCTCAGCGCTTGCCGGAGCGGATCTGCTCGGTGATCCGGATCGCGACCTCGAGCGCCGACTTGCCGAGTTCGCCGCCGACCTTCGGCTCTCGGGCGCGCGCGACGCTGTCGACGAAATGGGCGAGCTCGATCGCCAGCGGCTCGCCCTTCTCGATCGGGATCGGGTGGACCGGGATCGCGCTCGCGTCCCCCGGCTTGGCAAGCCCGATCTTGAGCTTCAGCCCATAGGCGATGATGTCGGATCTCTTGATCAGATGCCCCTTCTGATTCATGAAATCGAGCGACAGATAGGCGTTCTCCTGGAAGATCCGGATCTCGCGGTTCGCCTTCACGCTGATGCGGCTGGCGTTGAGGTTCGCGACGCAGCCGCTCTCGAATTCGAGGCGCGCATTGGCGATGTCCTCGGTCTTCGACAGTACGTTGATGCCGAGGCTGTCGATGCGCCGCAGCGGCGATTTGACGAGCGCCATGACGATGCCGATGTCGTGGATCATGAGGTCGAGCACGACGCCGACGTCGGTGCCGCGCATGGAGTAGGGCGCGAGCCGCTCGGTGGTGATGTATTTCGGGTCGTTCGCCTGCTTCTCGAGGTAGCTCATCACCGGGTTGAAATGCTCGATGTGGCCGACTTGCACGAGACGATTGTTGGCGTTCGCGGCGGCGAGCACGCGCTCGGCCTCCTGCAGGTTCGTGCACAGCGGCTTCTCGATCAGGAGATGGCAGCCGTTCGCGAGCAGCGGCAGCGCCGTTGACTCATGCGCTTTCGTCGGCACCACGACCGAGACCGCGTCGCAGGCGCGGCCGAGCTCCTCGAGGCTCGGGAAGGCGCGGCAATTGTGCTTGCCGGCGATCTCGGCGGCGCGGCGCTGATCGAGATCGTAGATGCCGACGAGCTGCGACTGCGGCAGCGCCTCGTAGATGCGGGCGTGGTGCTGGCCGAGCGACCCCACCCCGACGACGCCGCATCTTACGCCTTGAGCCTTCATCCTGGGCCGTTCTTAACCGCGAACGCCCACTGCGCAACCTTTCCGCGCCGTTTTGGAGCGGAATCGCACCTTGCGACAGCCGCCGTCGCGTGCCCCCGGCTTTGCCTTCGCGGCGATTGACGGGTAACAGGTCGCGCCATGGATGCCCTCACGCGGAGCCGCGGGACGAGCCCTGCGCCGGCGGAGCCGCGCCGCCCGGCCGCGGGCGGCGTTCGCGTCGCCGTCGTCGGCTGCGGGCCGTGGGGTCAGAACCACGTCCGGAACTACGCCGAAATCGGTTCGCTGTCGGCCCTTGTCGACCCGCACAAGGAGAGGGTCGCGGCTCTCGCGGCCGAGTTCGGCGGGTGCCCGGCGACGCTCGAGGCCGTTCTCGCCGACCCGGCGATCGAGGCCATCGCCTGCGCAACGCCGCCGTCGCAGCACTACGCGCTCGGCAAGGAGGCCTTGGCGGCCGGCAAACACGTCTTCCTCGAGAAGCCGCTGGCGCTGAAGGTCGAGGAGGCGGAGGAGCTTTGCACCCTCGCCGAGCGGCTCGACCGGCGCCTTATGGTCGGGCACATCCTGCAGTATCACCCGGCGTTCCTGAAGCTGCGCGACCTCGTACGCGAGGGCCGGCTCGGGCGGCTGCAATATATCTATTCGAGCCGCCTCAACCTCGGAAAGATCCGGCGCGAGGAGGACATCCTCTGGTCCCTCGCCCCACACGACGTATCGATGATCCTTTCGCTCGTCGGCACCGAGCCGGTGAAGGTCGAGGCCGTCGGCGGCTATTTCCTGCACCGGACGATCGCCGACGTGACGACGACCCACCTAACCTTCCCGGGCGGCGAGCAGGCGCACATCTTCGTGTCGTGGCTCCACCCGTATAAGGAGCAGCGCCTCGTCGTCGTCGGCTCCGACGGGATGGCGGTGTTCGACGATGGCGAGCCATGGGAGCGAAAGCTCCTGCTCTATCCGCACAAGGTCGAGTGGAAGGACAATATGCCGGTGCCCTCGAAGGCGCAGCCGGTGCCGATCGCGCTCGAGCCGGCGGAGCCGCTCCGGCAGCAATGCCTGCACTTCCTCGATTGCGTGCGCACCGGTGCGCGGCCGCGCACCGATGGCCGCGAGGGGCTGCGCGTGCTTAGGGTGCTGGCGCGCGCGAGCGAGGAGTTGATGAAGGAGCGCGGCGAGACGGCGGCGCCCGCCGTCGCGGCTCTGCCCTCGGGCCGCGTGCCGAAGCCCTATCCAGGGGTGCAGATCCACGAGACGGTCTATGTCGATCGGCCGGTCGAGATCGGCGAAGGCACGAAGATCTGGCACTTCAGCCACATCCTCGGCGGCGTGAAGATCGGACGCAACGTGATCATCGGGCAGAACGTCATGGTCGGGCCCGACGTCATTGTCGGCGACGCTTGCAAGATCCAGAACAACGTCAGCCTCTACAAGGGCGTCACGCTCGAGGAGGGTGTGTTCTGCGGGCCGTCCTGCGTGTTCACCAACGTCAACACTCCGCGTGCCGAGATCGAGCGCAAGCACGCGTTCCGCGCGACCCTCGTCCGCCGCGGCGCGACGATCGGCGCGAACGCGACCGTGATCTGCGGCCATACCATCGGTGCCTACTCCTTCATCGCCGCGGGCGCGGTGGTGACCGAGGACGTGCCGGATTTCGCGCTGATGGCCGGCGTGCCGGCGGCGCGCATCGGCTGGGTCGGTCATGCCGGCGCCAGATTGAAAGCCGATCTCGTCTGCCCGGAAACCGGACGCCGCTATCGCGAGATCGCGCCCGAACGCCTGGAGGAAATTGCCTGATGGCCGCGCCCCTGCCCTTCATCGACCTTGGCGCCCAGCGCGCGCGCATCGGCGCCGCAATGGACGAGGCGATCCTGCGCGTGGTTAACCATGGCGCCTACATCCTCGGGCCGGAGGTCGCGGAGCTCGAAACGGAGCTTGCGGCCTTCTGCGGCGCGAGCCACGTCATTTCCTGCGCGAACGGCACCGACGCGCTCGCCATGGTGCTGATGGCGAAAGGCATCCGCCCCGGCGATGCGGTGGTCTGCCCGAGCTTCACCTTCGCGGCGACGGCCGAGGTGGTGGCGTGGTTCGGGGCGACCCCGGTCTTCGCCGACGTCGTCGAGGACAGCTTCAACCTCGACCCGGCGAGCCTCGAGCTTGCGGTGGCGACCGCGCGGCAGATGAACCTCCGGCCGGCGGGCGTCATCACCGTCGACCTTTTCGGCCAGCCGGCAGATTACGACGCCATCGAGCCGATCTGC
>JAJKJG010000256.1 GCA_021154065.1 Methylobacterium sp. | reverse complement strand
GCCCGCGGCGTCGCGCTCGGCATCGCACACGACAATTTCCGTGGCGCCGGCCCCGTGCATGAGCGGCTCGCCGCCGCAAACGAGCGGACCTGCCTGTTCGCCCTCATCGAGACCGCCTCCGGGGTCGAGCATGTCGACGCCATCGCCGCCGTCGAGGGCGTCGACGGCCTGTGGATCGGGCATTTCGACCTGTCGTCTTCGCTCGGTATTCCGGGGGAGTTCACGCATCCCAAATTCGTCGATGCCGTCGAGCGGATCGGCGCCGCGGCGCACCGGCACGGCAAGGCGCTCGGGCGCCTCGTGCCCGACGCCGCGAGCGGCATCGACCATGCGGCGCGCGGCTTCGACTTCGTGTGCTGGTCGGGCGACGTGTGGGCGCTGCAGGAGGCGGTGCGCGGCGGGCTCGACGCCATCAGGGCCGGCGCCCGGCCGGCCGCCGGCCGAGCCAAGCAGGCGAGGGCCTGAGCCATGGCGAAGTTCCGGGTCGCGCTGAGCGGCGATTTCCTCAAAGCCGACGGCACGCCGGCCTATCCGATGGTCGACCTCGCGCCGCTCGCCGCGGCCGGCGGCGAGGTCGCCTACGTGCATTCGGTCGACCGCGTCATGCGCGCCGCCGACCTCGAGGGCTTCGACGCGCTCATCCTCCTGGGCTCGCGCTTCGACGAGCGCAGCATTCCGGCCGACGGCCGGCTCGCGGTCGTCGCCCGCTTCGGCGTCGGCTACGACACCGTCGACGTCGCGGCCTGCACCAAGGCCGGCATAGCGCTCGTCATCACGCCGGACGGGGTGCGCCGGCCGGTCGCCGTGACGGTCCTGACACTCATGCTGGCGCTGGCAAGCCGGCTCTTCGCCAAGGATCGCATCACCCGGATGGGGCCTCAGGGCTGGGCGATGCGCAGCGACTACATGGGGCTCGGCCTCACCGGCCGCACGCTTGGGCTCCTCGGCGTCGGCAACATCGGGGCGGAGGTGCTCCGGCTCGCCGCGCCCCTCGATATGCGCTTCATTGCGCACGACCCCTATATCGAACCGGCAAAGGCGCGGGCGCTCGGAGCCGATCTCGTCGACCTCGACACCCTGTTTCGCGAGGCCGATTTCGTCTCGATCAACGTGCCGCTCGGGGACAACACCCGCGGGCTCGTCGGCGCCCGCCTGCTTGGCCTCATGAAGCCCACCGCCTACCTGATCAACACCGCGCGCGGCCCGATCGTCGACCAGCGCGCGCTCCACGACGTGCTGGCGTCCGGCCGCATCGCCGGGGCCGGGCTCGACGTCTTCGAGGTCGAGCCGGCGCCGGCCGACGAGCCGATCCTCAAGCTCGACAACGTCATCGTGACCCCGCACGCGCTCTGCTTCACCGACGAGTGCTTCGCCGGCAACGGCGCCGCCGACGTCCGCGCCGTGCTCTCCGTGATGCGAGGCGAGACCCCGGTGAACCTCGTCAATCCCGAAGTCGTCGAGACGCAGCAATGGCGGCGGCGCGTGGCGGCGCGTCGCGCGCTCGCAGGGCCGGCGGCCGGTTAGATTCGCGAGCTTGCAAGTGTGTGACACATGTCGTATATTTTGCGACAGATGACGCGCGAGATTTGCTATGATCGGCTCACCAAGCCGAATTTCCGTCCCCGAAACCGCGCAACTCGAGAGGGTGGCTGAGTTGCTCGGGGGCAGCCGGATACTCCGGCGCCGTTTGTCGAGCCCGCTTGATGCCCACGAGATGCTGCTCAACGGCCTGCCGGCAAAGGCGTTGACGCATCTCGTGGACAACCTCGTCGTGCTGCACAGGACCGCTTCTCTCGAACAGGCGGTGGGAATGAGCCTGCGTACATTCCAGCGTCGGAAGGACTCGTCGGCGAAGCCGCTCAACCAAGAGCAGAGCGGACGCACTTGGAAATTCGCCGAGATCCTCGCCAAGGCGACGGCCATTTTCGGTTCGCAGGGGGAGGCGGAGCAATGGCTGGAGCGTCCGGCCACCGGCCTCGACCAGCGCCGTCCAATCGACCTCCTCGCGACGCCAGCCGGAGTGGAGCTCGTCGAGGCCTTCCTGCAGCGTCTTGAGTACGGCGTCTACGTGTGACGCCGCTGCCCGCGCCGCTCGGCGGCACTGAGCTTGTCGCCTGGCGTCTCGACGAGGAGAGATATGCAGCGATTTGGGATAGCGGCGAAGGCGCCTATCGCGTCGGCGGCCGCTGGAACAGTCCTGGCGTGCGAGCGGTCTATTGCTCCATCGAGCCCGCGCTCGCCATCCTCGAGGTCGCCGTCCACAAAGGATTCAAGCCCCTCGACATCATGCCGCATGCGCTGACCGCCGTGACGATAACCGAGCCGGCGAGCGTCCATGTCCTCCTTCCCGACTCCGTGCCGAATCCAAATTGGCTGCGCCCCGGCATTCCCAGCGCCGGACAGCAGTCCTTCGGGGATGAACTGCTCGCAAAATACAAATTCGTGCTGATCCCGAGCGCGGTCTCGACGCACAGCTGGAACCTCATCTTCACCGCTGCGAGCGCGTCCGGCGCCTACACCATGAAGACGCAGGAACGCTTCGCCCTCGACCCGCGCCTCCATCCGGCCTCATCGCAACGCTAGACCACGAGCCTTCCCCCATCCGCCATCAGCGCCGCGCCGGTGATGTAGCTGGCCTCGTCGGAGGCGAGCCATAGGATCGGAAAGGCGATCTCGCGCGGGCTCGCCCAGCGCCGCATCAGGCAGGTCGTCTCGGCCTCGCGGTCTATGTCTCCTTGCGTGCGCCCGAGCGCCTTGGCACGCTTCTTGTGGAAGGGCGTGAAGGTCGCGCCGGGGCAGACGGCGTTGACGCGCACCCCGTGCGCCGCTTCCTCGAAGGCGAGCGTGCGCGTCAGCGACACGATGCCGGCCTTGGTGACGTCGTACTGCCCCATCCCGGCGCGCGGATTGAAGGCGTGGGTCGACGAGACGTTGACGATGCTGCCGCGCGCGGCGCGCAGGTCCGGCAGGGCCTCGCGGGCGAGATAGGCGTAGCTCAGGAGATTGACGGCAAGGATGGTCTCCCAGGTCTCCCGCCTTGCCTCGGCGAGCGGCTCGTAGGCGCGGATGCCGGCATTGTTGACCAGGGCGTCTATGCGGCCGAAGGCCCGGCGCGTGGCTGCGACGATGGCTCCCGCAGCGGCCTCCTCGGCGACGTCGGCGGTGAGCTCGAGGATGTCGGCCGTGGGCACCGCAGCGCGGATTTCCGCCCCGGCCTCAGCCATCGCGCCGGCGTCGCGGTCGACGAGTACGGTTCTCGCCCCCTCCTCGCAGAACAGCTGCGCGGTCGCGGCGCCGATCCCGCCGGCGCCGCCGGTGACGATCGCGACCTTGCCCTCGAGCCGGTGCGCCACCAGCCGCTATCTCGCCGCTGCCGGCGCCGTCATGGCTCCGCCTTGACGTCGTGGAAGCTGACCCTGACCCGGGCATGCGGGCGGGCGCCGCCGGCGGGCGTGCCGAGACCAAGCAGGCTGTTCATCTCGCCCTGCGCAAGCTGCCCGGTCCCGGGCAGGGTAAAGCAGACCCGGCCGTGACGGGCCGATCCCTCGAACAGGTTGAGCGCCTTGAGCTCCTCGTTGCCGACGTCGACGTCGGCATACCAGCAGTCGGGCCGGTCCGGACGCGCCGCAAGCCCGCGCAGCAAGGGCGCGAGAGCCGGCGGTATCGTGTGCAGAACGCGATCCACGCGGCCCGCCTTAGCAGCTTTCCCGCCGCGGCGCAGCCGGCCTCAGCCGACGAGCAGCAGGATGGCGCCCGCCGCAACCATGGCAAAGCCCGGCCAATTCGCCTTGAACCCGAAGCCCCGGGCCGGCCGCGACGGCTCGAGGCTGCCATCCGCCGGCGCCGCCGCCTTGCTCAGCCGGCCTCGCCACATCGGCTGGGCGGCCATGAACAGCACTCCCGCGATCACGAGAAGCGCCCCAAGCCAGATCATCAGCATGCTCGACTGCATGACGCCTCCTCCGGCATCCCGCCGATCGCGCCCAAGCTTCAATCATATATGCGCGCCGGGCGCGGAAGTTCCCGGCCGGCCGCCGACGGGCACGCGAACCGCCCTTCTCGCCGCGGCGAATTCAAGTAAACTCCGGCGCCGCAGCCGCGTTTCCCGGGAGGTGCGCCGTGCCGACATATGTCCTGCTCGCGAACTGGACCGAACAAGGCATCCGCGGCGTTAAGGAGTCGCCACGGCGCCTCGACACGGCAAAAAAGGCCCTGAAGGACATGGGCGGCGAGTTCAAATCCGTCTTCCTGACGCTTGGCGACTATGACCTCGTCGTGATCTACGAAGCGCCGGACGACGCCGTCGCGGCGCGGTTCAACCTGCAGCTCGGCATGCTTGGCAACATCCGCACCCGCACCATGAAGGCGTTCCCCGAGGCCGCCTACCGGGAGATCATCACCTCGCTCGGCTAGCCGGCGCGATCCTTCCATGACCCGCCCTCAACCCCACGGAGACAGTCGCATGCGCATTCTCGGTTTGGCGTTCGCAGCCAGCGTCCTCACGGCCCTCCCCGCCCAGGCTCAGGACGCGGCGGCCGGGGAGAAGGTCTTCGCCCAATGCCGCGCCTGCCACCAGATCGGCGAGACCGCCAAGAACGCCGTCGGGCCCGTGCTGAACGGGCTGTTCGGGCGCAAGTCCGGGACGGTCGAAGGCTACAGCTATTCGCCGGCGAACAAGAACTCCGGCATCACCTGGGACGAGGCGACCTTCCGCGAGTACATCAAGGATCCGAAGGCCAAGATCCCCGGCACCAAGATGATCTTTCCGGGCCTCAAGGACGAGAAGCGGATCGATGACCTCGTCGCCTTCCTGAAGCAGTTCGACGCGTCGGGTAAGAAGACCGCGGCGAACCCGAGCCCCGGCGGCAAGCTCGCCATGACGCGCTGAAGACGCCGCCGCGCGGCCGCGCGGGCCGAAACTGGCGATGAACAACGCCGCGGCAGCGATTGACAACGGACGGCGCGCTGCACGATCATTGGCCGTTGCGGCCGCGGTTCGGCGCGCCGGAACCGCGGCGCGGCGTTGCGCCCGGGACATCGTGGCGCAACGCGGGACGGAGGCGTTCCCTCGCAAGCAAGAACGAGACGAGAGCAACCGGATCAAGAACCGTAGCGACGGCGGGGGGATAGAGCGGGATGGCCACAGCGATCTTACTGGTGCTCGTCGCGGTCGGGTCCGTGGTGTTTCACTTCCTGAGCCCGTGGTGGTGGACGCCCATCGCCTCGAACTGGGCCTACATCGACCACACCATCATCATCACCTTCTGGATCACCGGCGTCGTGTTCGTGGCGGTGGTCCTGTTCACGGCCTATTGCGTCTACCGCTTCCGCCACCGGCCGGGGAACGCGGCCCATTACGAGCCCGAGAGCAAGCGGCTCGAAACGTGGCTCACGGTCGTGACCGGGGTCGGCGTCGCGGCGATGCTGGCGCCGGGGCTCTATGTCTGGCACCAGTTCGTGACCGTCCCGGCGGACGCCACTGAGATCGAGGTCGTCGGCCGGCAATGGTCGTGGGCCTACCGCCTGCCCGGCAAGGACGGCCGGCTCGGCACCTCCGACACCCGCAACGTCAGTCCCGACAACCCGCTCGGCGTCAACGCCAACGACCCGAACGGCAAGGACGACGTCGTCATCGACGGCGACGACCTCCACCTGCCGATCGGCAAGCCGGTGAAGGTGCTGCTGCGCTCGATCGACGTGCTGCACGATTTCTACGTGCCCGAGTTCCGCTCGAAGATGGACATGATCCCGGGGCTCGTGACCTATTTCTGGTTCACCCCGACGCGGACCGGCACCTTCGACGTCTTGTGCGCCGAGCTCTGCGGCGTCGGCCACCCGGCGATGCGCGGCAAGGTCATCGTCGAGGAGGAGGGCAAATACCAGGCCTGGCTCGAAAAACAGCAGACCTTCGCCGAGCTCACGGGCTCGTCGAAGCTGGTCAAGGCGAGCTATAATCTCGAGACGAAGAAGTAAGGACAACGCGGCTCCGGCAAGGGCGGAGCCGCCCGGCGAACCTACGAAGGCCGGCGCGCGCGCCGCCAGATCCGCCGGATAATCGGAGGGAATTCGGATGACCGACATCGCATTTGGACATGGGAGCGACATCCCCCCGCCCGCCGAGCTCGAAGAGGTCGAGCTCTATCATCCGCACAGCTGGTGGACGACCTACGTCTTCTCGCAGGACGCCAAGACCATCGCCATCCAGTACTCGATGACCGCGCTGGCCATCGGCCTGGTGGCGCTGGTGATCTCGTGGCTGATGCGGCTGCAGCTCGGATTCCCCGGCACCTTCAGCTTCATCGACCCGAGCCTCTACCTGCAGATGATCACCATGCACGGCATGATCATGGTGATCTACCTCCTGACGGCGCTCTTCCTCGGCGGCTTCGGCAACTATCTCATCCCGCTCATGGTCGGCGCCCGGGACATGGTCTTCCCTTACGTCAACATGCTGAGCTACTGGATCTACCTTCTCGCCGTCCTCGTCCTCGTCGCGAGCTTCTTCGTGCCGGGCGGCCCGACCGGCGCCGGCTGGACCCTCTACCCGCCGCAGGCGATCCTGCCCGGCACGCCGGGATACGAGTGGGGCATCATCCTGATGCTGATCTCGCTCATCATCTTCATCATCGGCTTCACCATGGGTGGGCTGAACTACGTCGTGACGGTGCTGCAGGCGCGCACCCGCGGCATGACGCTGATGCGGCTGCCGCTCACCGTCTGGGGCATCTTCACCGCGACGGTGCTTGCGCTCCTCGCCTTCCCGGCGCTGTTCGTCGGCGCCGTCATGATGCTGTTCGACCGGCTCCTCGGCACGAGCTTCTTCATGCCCTCGCTCGTCTCGATGGGCGAGCAGCTGAAATACGGCGGCGGCAGCCCGATCCTGTTCCAGCACCTGTTCTGGTTCTTCGGCCATCCCGAGGTCTACATCGTCGCCCTGCCGGCCTTCGGCATCGTCTCCGACCTGATCTCGACCCACGCCCGCAAGAACATCTTCGGCTATCGCATGATGGTGTGGGCGATCGTCGCCATCGGGGCGCTCAGCTTCATCGTCTGGGCGCACCACATGTACGTCAGCGGCATGAACCCGTATTTCGGCGTCTTCTTCGCGACGACGACGCTCATCATCGCGATCCCGACGGCGATTAAGGTCTATAACTGGGT
>JAJKJG010000255.1 GCA_021154065.1 Methylobacterium sp. | reverse complement strand
GCCGGTGATCGTTGGCGTCTCGGCGCCGGGCTTCGCCGCCATGCGGACGCTTGCCCGCGCCGCCCTGGACGCCGGGGCGGCGGGCGTAATGATCGCGCCGCCGTCCTCGCTCAGGACCGATGACCAGATCGTTACGTATTACCGGCAGGCGGCCGAGGCGATCGGGACGGACGCGCCCTTCGTCATTCAGGATTACCCGCTCACCCTTGGGGTCGTGATGACGCCCAGCGTCATCCGCCGCATCGTCGCCGAAAACCCGTCATGCGTGATGCTGAAGCACGAAGACTGGCCGGGCCTCGAAAAAATCTCGACGCTGCGCGGCTTCGAGCATGACGGCTCGATGCGGCACATTTCCATTCTGTGCGGCAACGGCGGGCTTTTTCTCGACTTCGAGATGGAGCGCGGCGCGGACGGCGCCATGACCGGGTACTGCTTTCCCGACATGCTCGTCGACGTGGTCCGGCTCTCGGTGGAAGGCCGGCGCGACGCGACGCACGACCTGTTCGACGCGCATCTGCCGCTCATCCGTTACGAGCAGCAGCCGGGCATCGGCCTCGCCGTGCGCAAATACGTTTTGATGCGGCGCGGCGTTCTCACGAGCGACGCCCAGCGCAAGCCAGGCGGAGCGTTGAGCGCCGCCGGAAAGGCGGAGGTCGATTACTTGCTGTCCCGCCTGGCCCGCTCCGACCCGCGCGCCGTGAGGCTCGCTGGGTAAACCCCTCTCCCCGTCTTGCGGAAAGAGGCCGAGACGGCGGCAGCCGTCCGGGTGAGGGGCCGTCTCAGGACAAGCCTCTTCCGGAGACGCCCCCTCACCACGCTAGCTTACCCCGGACGTGATCCGGGGCTCGGCTCGCCTTGCGTCTGATCGGCGCAAGGCCCTCTCCCCACACGCGGGGAAAAGCGATTCCGCGCGCATCCCCGGCGCCGCTCGACATGGCGCGCCAAGCCCTCCGACGCGATATTTTTGGATTTCGCCTCGACCTCGAAGTCGGTCCAGACGAGATGGTCGGCGACGAGATCGTTGATCGCCTCGTTCCACATCAGATCGGAATGGGCCCGCAGGTCTTTTGGCTTGATGCCGGCCGCCGTCAGCGCCGCAAAATCCGGGCGCACGAAGATGTCGTGCTCGGGGAGCAGATCCTCGCGCGACACGCTGATGTGACTGACCGGCCGCACGCCGCGCCAGGACGCGATGATGTGCGCAATGCGGGGATCGTCGGGCCGGATGTATTCACCACGGCTTGCGATCCAGTGGTGGTGAAGGTCGAGGACGATCGGCAGCAGACCGGCAAGCGGCAGAAGCTCGTCGAGGCTATACGACACCTCGTCGTTCTCGACCGTCACGAGGTTACGCGCCGTCTCGGACAGGCGCGCGAAGTTGGCCCGAAAGCCTTCGATGCCGGGCGCGCGCGCTCCCCCATGGACATTGATGTGCGCGCCGTGCGGATGCCAGCCGCCTCCAAATCCCATCAGGGCCATAACCTCGGCGTGGTATTCGAGTTCGCCGAGCGCGTTCTGCGCCGCTGGCTCGCTGGTGGTGGCCAGCACGCAGAACTGGCTCGGGTGCATGCTGAGGCGCACACCGCCTGCCTGCGCGACCTCGCCCGCTGCGGCGAGCCCGCGCTCGATGAGCCGGCGCAGGTCGGCATCGCGATAAAAACTCTGACAGCTTGGGTGCGTGTAGCCGGGCAGGAGCGTACTGGTGATGCGCAGCAGCCGCTCCAGCGAAGGACGCTGCGCCACATGGTCTATCTGGTTTTGCAACGCTTGGAGGTTATGGCCGACGGCGGCGCTCAGCTTGTCGAAGGCGGCGAACGGTCCCAGGCGGGCGAGATGCGCCATCGTGACCGTGACGGCGTTCATGCGCCGCGCAGCTTCGGCGTCGCCGTCCTCCGGGATGAACTTGCAGCAGAAGCCGAGGCGAGGTTGGAGTACGGACATACCGTTTCAACGCGCGGGACGGCGGAATCGGCCCAGGCAGAGCAGGCGGATCCATCGTAAAACTGTCGAAAGGGATCAGCTCTCCGACAAGGCGTCGACCGCGGCCCCGGCCAGATTGAGCGCCAGAAGTTCCTCGATCGGCGGCAGCGCCCCGCCGCGAGCCGGTCGGCAGCGCGAGGGAAGCGCGGCGATGGCCTGCGCCTGCTCGCGCGCAAGCCGCTGCGCCTCGCCGACGGCGATGGCCGCGAAGCGCACCGCCTGCCCTGGACGCCGTTGCGCCAGGGCTCGCAGGTCCGCCGAGATCACGGTCGCGATTTTGGGATAACCGCCAGTGGTCTGCCGATCCGCCATCATCACGATCGGCTCGCCGCCGCCGGGCACTTGCACGGAGCCGGCCACGACGCCGTCGGAGACGATGTTGTAGCCCTTTGCATGACGGATGGGCGGCCCGGTCAGGCGGTAGCCCATGCGGTCGGCCTCGCGGGAGACCGCGTAGGCGGCGGTCAGAAACGTTTCGATCCCTTCGGGGCTGAAAAAATCGTCCTGCGGACCAAGGACGACGCGAATGGGAGGGTCGGCGTCGAGCGGGAGCAACTCCAACGCCAGTCCAGGCCCGTGCGGCGGTTCCGTCAGCAGCAAGGGAATGCGGTCGCCGGGCTGGAACGGCCGGCCGTGAAAACCGCCGATTCCCGCGCGCGGCTGGAGCGAGAGGCTGCCGAGTTGCGGCGGCAGGTCAAAGCCGCCCGCCACCGCTAGATAAGCGAAGACGCCGGCCTGCGCAGGTCCGATCGTCAACCCCTGACCAGCGTGGACCAGAGCCGACGTCATCGCCGAGACCGGCTGCCCGTCGAGCGTCGCCGGGCAGGGCGCGCCGGCGACGGCGACGCGAACGGGGCCGCCCTCGACCGTGAACGATCCGCCCAAAAGCATGAACTCGATGGCGGCGGCGCCCGGCCCGTTGCCGACGAGCGCGTTGGCGGCGGCGAGCGCCAGCCGGTCCATCGCGCCTGCGCTCGACACCCCGAACCGCTGCGAGCCGACGCGACCCGCATCCTGCATGGTCGTCATCGGTCCGCAGTCCTGGACCACGAGCGCGGTCATGTGGCCAACTCCGCGACGAGGTCGCCGGCCGCGGCCGCCCGGTCGAGGGCATCCCAGCGCGCGGCCGGGGTTGGGTCAAAGGTCACGCGGTCGCCCGGTCCGAGAATGAACGGCGGATCGCGGCCCAGCATGAAGGTGCGGACCGGGGTTCGGCCGAGCAGACGCCAGCCGCTCGGCGCCTCGATCGAGGCCACGGCCGCTTGGGCTCCACCGATGGAGATGCTTCCGGCGGGCGTCCTGGCCCGCGGCGTCTCGCGCCGGGGCGTCGCGATCGACGGATCGAGGCCGCCCAGATAGGCGAAGCCGGGCATGAAGCCGATCATGTAGACGCGGTAGACCGGAGCCGCGTGGCGCGCGATCAGATCGGCCGTGTCGAGACCGTGTCGCGCGGCGACGTCGTCGAGGTCGATCCCGAACGCGCCGCCGTAGACGACCGGAATGCGCCAGAGCCGCCCCTCGGCGGGCGTCTCGGGCAGGTCGGCGGAGAGCGCCGTCAGGGCCGCCCCAAGGGCGTCGAAATCCGTCGCGACGGGATCGTAGTGGACGAGCAGCGAGCGGTAGGTCGGAACCGTTTCGATCACGCCCGGAACGCCTCGGCTCACGCGGGCGTCGAGCGCCAGCACGCGGGCGTTGGTCGCCGGGTCGATCTCGCCGCCGAACTCGACCGCCAGCGCCGTATCGCCGCACGGCAGAACGCGAGGGCTCGCCGCTGCATCCATGACCGACCCCTATCGGGGATGGAACGCATTCGCCACGGCGCGAGTTGCGCGGCGCTCGCCCCGCGACGCCTCGCCCCGCGACGCCGCTCGCGCGGCGCCGCCGTGTTCACGCCAAGGGCCGCGCGAGGCTTGCCGTTGCGGCTCTCCCTTCCCACGGCAAGCGGCCGGAACGATCACTGCGCCAGCGGGCAACCGCCTTGGTCGAGAGGCCGGAAGGCCTCGTCGGCCGGGATCGTCTTGGTGAGCTGGTAGAAGTCGTAGCGGCCCTTGGACTCCTCGGGGCTTTTCACGCGAAAAACGTACATCTCGTGCACCGCTCGGCCGTCCTTGCGGATCTGCACGGTCCCGAACAGGAGATCGTTGATCGGGGCGGCGCGCATGTGCGCCACCACCTTGTCGCCTTCGATCGTGTTCGCCGCCTTGGCGGCGCGCAGGTACGCCATCGTCGAGGAATACACGCCCGCGTGGTTGATGGTCGGCATGCGGCCGTTCATCCGCTCGGCGAAGCGCTTGCTCCAGGCGCGGGTCCGATCGTTCAGGTCCCAATAAAAAGGTTCGCTCAGGATCAGCCCTTTCGCCTGCGGGAGGCCGATCGACTCGATGTCCGTGATCTGCATGAAGAGCGCGGCCAGGAACATGCCCTTCTGCAGAATGCCGAACTCGCCCATCTGCTTGACGGCGTTGATCGCGTCCGTGCCGGTGTCGGCGAGGCCGATCACGTTGGCGCCGGACCCCTGCGCTTGCAAAAGGTAGGACGAGAAGTCGGTGGTCCCGAGCGGATGGCGCACGCTGCCGAGCACCGTTCCGCCCGCCTTCTTGACCGCCTCGCCCGTGTCCCTCTCCAGCGCCTGGCCGAGCGCGTACTCGAAGGAGATGAAATACCAGCTCTTGCCGCCCGCTTCCGTCACCGCGCGGCCGACGGCATTGCCCAGCGCCCAGGTGTCGAGGTTCCACTGGACGGTCGTGTTCTTGCACTGCTTGCCGGTCATGTCCGAGGTGGCGGTCGAGGACGCCAGCGTCGTGCGGTTCTTCTCGTTCAGGAGCTGGCTGACCGCGAGGCCCACGGCCGAGTTAGGCAGATCGACGATGGCAGCGACGCCTTCCTGGTCCACCCACTTGCGGGCGATCAGGCCGCCGACATCGGGCTTGTTCTGGTGATCGGCGGAGACGATCTCGACCTTGAGGTCGCCGGCCTCCTTGGCGAAGTCCTCGGCCGCCAGTTGGGCCGCGGCGACCGATCCCGGTCCGGCCTGGCTGGCGAACGGGCCGGACATGTCGCTCAAGACGCCGACTTTGAGCGTGTCGCCCGGGATCTGCGCCTGCGCCGCGCCGGGAGCGATCCCGGCCGCGAGGGCCAGCATCGCCGCGAGAACTCCGTTCAGACCACACTGCGCCATCGTGACCTTCCTTGTTTCCACCCTCATGGATCGGCTCGTTCGCAAGCCGTTGCGCGCTCATGCAACGCCGTTCAGCGCGCCCGCGCAAGCGCAAATCGGCCGGATGCCGAGCGCCGCCTCAAAAAGATCGCAGCATGAATATGCGTGCGCATTCCGGTCGGGCGCGGCGGTCGGGTCATCGGCGTCATGGTCCTTGACAGCTCGCGCTTGAACCGGTTCGACAAGGCCGAACCGCCGCGGGTGCGAGGCGCTCGCCGCCCTGGTCGCGGTCCTCGGACCCCTTCAGACCCATTCCCTGATCCAAAACGGATGACGCCATGGACCGGCTCTCCCTGCCCAAGGACAAGATTCGCGTCCTTCTGCTCGAAGGCGTGAACGACAGCGCCGCCGACCTTTTCGCCGGCGCGGGCTACGCCAACGTCACGCGCCTGCCGAAAGCGCTCGACGCGCAGGCGCTGCGCCAGGCCGTCAAGGGCGTCCACCTGCTTGGCATCCGCTCGCGCACACGGTTGACGGAGAGCATCTTCGAGGCCGCCGACCGCCTGATCGCGGTCGGCTGCTTCAGCGTCGGCACCAACCAGGTCGATCTCGACGCGGCGCGCATGCGCGGCATCCCGGTCTTCAACGCCCCGTTCTCGAACACCCGCAGCGTGGCCGAACTCGTCATCGGCGAAATCGTGATGCTCTTGCGCCGCATCGTCCCGCGCTCGGTTTCGGCCCATGCGGGCGGGTGGGACAAGTCCGCCCAAAACAGTTTCGAAGTGCGCGGCAAGACGCTCGGCATCGTCGGCTACGGCAACATCGGCTCGCAGCTCTCGACCTTGGCCGAGGCCATGGGCATGCGGGTCATCTTCTTCGACCAGACCGACAAGCTGCGCCACGGCAACACGGAGCCGGCGGACAGCTTGCATGACCTCCTGGCCCGCAGCGACGTGGTGAGCCTGCACGTCCCTGAGACCCCCGCCACCCACGGCATGATCGGCGAAGCCGAGATCCGCGCCATGAAGCCGGGTTCCTACCTCATCAACAACAGCCGGGGCACGGTGGTGGACCTCGACGCGCTGGCGAGCGCCTTGCGCGACGGGCGTCTGCGCGGCGCGGCCGTGGACGTGTTCCCGGTCGAGCCCGCCTCGAACGCGGAACAATTCCGCTCGCCGCTGCAAGGGCTCGACAACG
>JAJKJG010000254.1 GCA_021154065.1 Methylobacterium sp. | reverse complement strand
GGGCGCAGCGGTACTACCGGAACGCATGATGCCGACCACCTCTCCCCGCAAGGCGGGGAGAGGGTCTTGCGCGCGAGCGCAAGGCGAGCCCCGGATCAAGTCCGAGGTAAACTCCGCGGGGGTGAGAGGGCGTGTCCGGAAGAGCCCTCGTCCTGAGAGCCCCCTCGCCGGACGGCTGCAGCCGTCTCGTCCTCTCTCCGCACGCGGGGAGAGGAACAAGAGGAGGCCCATATGGCTGACGCAGTCCTGGCCCGTCCCGTAGCGCCCGCGCGGTCTTGGGGCGAGCGGCTTGCGCAGAGCCGCGGCCTCGTCGCCGCCCTGTTCATGCTGCCGGCGGCCATCTTTCTGTTCCTGTTCCTGACGTACCCGCTTGGCCTCGGCGTATGGCTCGGTTTCACGGACACGCGCATCGGCCGGTCCGGGGTTTTCGTCGGCCTGGAGAACTACGAGTCGCTGTGGAACGACAGCATTTTCTGGCTCTCGGTTTTCAACACGGTCCTCTACACGGTCGCCGCCTCGATCCTGAAGTTCGCGCTCGGCCTCTGGCTGGCGTTGATCCTCAATGAGCGCCTGCCCTTCAAGGCGTTCATCCGCGCCATCGTGCTCCTGCCGTGGGTGGTCCCGACAGTGCTCTCGGCCATCGCATTCTGGTGGATCTACGACACGCAGTTCTCGGTGATCTCCTGGTCGCTGATGAAGCTCGGCCTGATCTCCTCGCCGATCAATTTTCTGGGCTCGCCCAACAACGCCCGCGCCACCGTGATCCTCACCAACGTCTGGCGCGGCATCCCGTTCGTGGCCATCACCCTGCTGGCTGGGCTCCAGACCATCTCGCCCTCGCTGCACGAGGCCGCGACGCTCGACGGCGCGACGCCGTGGCAGCGCTTCCGCCACATCACCCTGCCGATGCTCTCGCCGCTCATCGCGGTAGTGATGACCTTTTCGGTGCTGTTCACCTTCACAGACTTCCAACTCATCTACGTGCTGACGCGCGGCGGGCCGCTCAACGCGACGCATCTCATGGCGACCTTGAGCTTCCAGCGCGCCATTCCGGGCGGGCAGTTGGGAGAGGGCGCGGCGATCGCCGTCGCCATGATCCCGTTCCTGCTCGCCGCGATTCTGTTCAGCTATTTCGGGCTGCAACGCCGCCGCTGGCAGCAGGGCGGCACGGATTGAGGGTGCGCCCATGACCACAGCCACGAACACCGCCGCACCCGCAGCCCACGGCGACGAAAGCGTCGGCATGAGCTACCTCGACCGCCTGCCGCGGCGGCTCGTGGTGATCTATCTACCGCTCGCGGTGTTCGTCTTCGTTCTGCTGTTCCCGTTCTACTGGATGACGGTGACGGCGCTGAAACCCAACGTAGAACTGACCAACTTCACCGACTATAGCCCGTTCTGGCCCAAAAACCCGACCCTGCGCCACATCCAGTACCTTCTGTTCGAGACCTCCTATCCGGGCTGGCTCTGGAACACGATGTTGGTCGCGCTCGGCTCGACCATCCTCTCGCTCGTCGCATCGGTGTTCGCAGCCTACGCCATCGAGCGCATCCGCTTCCAGGGCTCGCGCTGGGTGGGCTTGGGTATCTTCCTGGCTTACCTCGTCCCGCCCTCAATTCTCTTCATCCCGCTCGCCGTGATGGTGTTCGGGCTCGGCATCTACGACTCGAAGCTCGCGCTCATTTTCACCTACCCGACATTCCTGATCCCGTTCTGCACCTGGCTCCTGATGGGCTACTTCCGCTCCATCCCTTACGAACTGGAAGAATGCGCCCTCGTGGACGGCGCGTCCCGCTGGCAGATCCTCATCCGCATCCTCCTGCCGCTGTCGGTGCCGGGGCTGATCTCGGCCGGCATCTTCGCCTTCACGCTGTCGTGGAACGAATTCATCTACGCGCTGACCTTCATCCAGTCGTCCGAGAACAAGACGGTGCCGGTCGGCGTGCTGACCGAGCTGGTGCGCGGCGACGTGTACGAGTGGGGCGCGCTCATGGCCGGGGCGCTGCTCGGTTCACTGCCGGTTGTGCTGCTCTATTCGTTTTTCGTCGATTACTACGTGTCGTCGATGACGGGCGCGGTGAAGGAGTGAGACGGGCTGGAGCCGATGTGAACGGAAAATCCAGTCCACCTGCTTCGGTTTGCGCCGGGTGGGCCCAGATCGTATGCTCCCCTGAAAACACGGTCCGCAACGGACGGAGGGGATCATGAGCGGCTCGTCGTCGGTCAGAGCCAATGGCGCCGCTGGATCGAACGAGCGGCCGTGGCTCAAATCCTACCCGCCTGGCGTGCCGGCCGAGATCGACCCGGCGCAGGTTGGCACGCTCGCCGATCTCTTCCGCGAGAGCGTATCCCGCTACGCGAACCAACCAGCGCTCGAAAGCTTCGGCAAGCAGCTCACTTATGCGGAGTTGGGCCAAGCCGCGGACGCGGTCGCGTCCTGGCTCCAGGGGAGGGGGCTCGGCAAGGGCGACCGCATCGCCATCATGCTGCCGAACGTGCTCGCCTATCCGGCGATCCTATTCGGGGCGCTCGTCGCCGGCTGCACGGTCGTCAACGTCAATCCGCTCTATACGGCGCGCGAGTTGTGCCACCAGGTGAACGACGCCGGCGCCCGCGTCCTGTTCGTGCTCGAAAATTTTGGCCACACCGTCGAGGAAGCGGGGTCTCGGCTCACGCTCGACGAGGTGGTCGTGGTCACGCCCGGCGACCTCATGGGGCTCAAGGGCGTTGTAGTGAACCTGGTGTCCCGCCGAGTGAAAAAGGCGGTGCAGCCATTCCATCTGGTCAAGGCCGAAACGTTCAAATGCGTCCTCGCGGACGGGCGTAAAACCCCGCCGAAGCCGGTGACGGTCTTGCCCGACGACATCGCCTTCCTGCAATACACGGGTGGAACCACGGGCGTCGCCAAGGGGGCGATGCTGCTTCATCGGAACGTCTCCGCCAATGTGGCGCAGATCGAAGCCTGGATGCGCCCGTTCGTGATGACCAAGGCGCAGCACGTGATCGTCACGGCGTTGCCGCTCTACCACATCTTTGCGCTCACCGGATGTTGCCTCTTCGCCTGCCGCATCGGCGCGTGCCAGATCCTGATCGCCAACCCGCGCGACATCGCAGGCTTCGTGAAAACCTTGAAGACGCGCCCCTTCACCGGCCTTCTGCTGGTCAACACGCTTTATAATGCGCTGGCCAACCATTCGCAGATTGGCTCGGTCGACTTCTCAAAACTTGCCTTCTGCATCGCGGGCGGAATGGCGACGCAGGCCGCCGTCGCGCAGCGCTGGAAGGCGCTGACCGGAAAGCCCATCATCGAAGGCTATGGACTGTCCGAGACCTCGCCGGTGGTCTGCGTCAACCGTCTCGATCTCGATGAGTTCTCGGGCACAATCGGCTTCCCGATGCCCTCGACCGATGTATCGATCCGCTCAGGCGAAGGGCGCGTGCTGCCGCTGGGCGAGGCGGGCGAGTTGTGCGTCAAGGGTCCCCAGGTCATGGCGGGGTACTGGAACCGACCCGACGAGACCGCGGGAGCGATGACGCCGGACGGTTTTTTCCGCACTGGCGATGCGGCGGTGCTCCTGCCGGATGGCCAGGTCAAGATCGTCGACCGCATGAAGGACATGATCCTGGTTTCCGGCTTCAACGTTTATCCGAACGAGGTCGAGGACGTCCTGATCGGCCATCCGGGCGTGTCGGAAGTGGCCGTGATCGGCGTCCCGGATGAACACGCGGGCGAGGCGGTTGCGGCCTACGTCGTGCCGAAAGACCCCAAGCTGACGGTCGAGGACATCCGCAAGCATGCCCGCGAGAATTTGACCGGCTACAAAATCCCGCGCCGGATCGAATTTCGCGACAGCCTGCCGAAAACCAACGTCGGCAAGGTGCTGCGCCGGGCGCTTCGCGATGAGGTGCTGGGCGAGACCGCCAGCGAAATCGAAGCGCAAAGGCCGCGTTGAGGCGGCCGCGCTTCAGCGATCATGCAGGAAGAGGCCGAGCGCGCCCGTGCGATCGAAAGGCTTTCGCCGTCCTGCCTTGGCGCGCCGCCTGGGGCCAGGCTTCGCCTGAACGCTTCAGCTGAACAGCTTCAGGATCATTTGGCTGTTCTGGTTGGCGATGGCGAGCGATTGCACGCCGAGCTGCTGCTGAACCTGAAGCGCCTGGAGACGCGTCGACTCCTGGTTCATGTCGGCGTCCACCAGCGAGCCGACGCCCTTCGTGATCGCGTCCGAGAGGTTGGAGACGAAGTCCTTTTGCAGGTCGATGCGAGCCTTGGCGGCGCCAAGGTCGCTCGCAGCGGTGATGACGTCGGCGAGAGCCGCATCGGCGATCTGGACATACTCCTGGAGCGTGGTCTGGTCCGCTGCGGCGTCCGTCAACGTCGAGATGTCCAGCGTCGTGACGGAAGCCGTCGAGCCGCCCGCGGTCCGATCCTTGTCGAGGAGGCCGCCGGTCGCGCCGGAGGTCTGCGTGTCGAACAGGATGGTGTTGGTCGTGTCGATGTCGATCGTCCCCGTCGTGACCAAGCCGGCCGAATCGCGGGTGAACGAGGCGACGACGTTCTTGGTCGCGTTGTAGCCCGCCGCGCTGGAGTCGACGGACAGCCAGTTCCGGCCCGAGAACGAGGCCGAGTCGGCGATGCTCTTCAACTGGCCCTGAAGCGCCGTGATCTCGGCCTGCACCTTCGTGCGGTCCACGCCGGGTTGAAGCCCGGCGACGAGCTTGTTCTTGATCTGGTTGACCACGTCCTTGGTCGCGTTCAGCGCCGACGAGGCGACATCGATCGTCGCGGAGCCGAGATTGAGGGCGTCCTTGACCGCCCCGAGCGTCCCGTTGTCGGACTTCATCGTGGTCGCGATCGACCAGTAGGCCGCGTTGTCCGAGGCGTTGGCGACGCGCATGCCGGTTGAGATGCGGCTCTGGGTCGTCTGAAGCTCTTGCATGGTCTTGGTCAGCGTCTGCAACGCGACCATGGCCGAATTGTTGGTGAGGATGCTGCTCATCGGAGATGTCCCTGTGATGGGAGGGCGAAGGGGACATCCGGATTTTCACCGGGATGACGGGGCGGCGTCATGCCTTTGGGCGCGGCAACCGCGGATGCCCAATCCGTCATGCCGGCACTTTGGGCCAGCCGCGGTTGCGATCCTCTTAACGTCGGCCGGCCTCGCTGCATCAGCGTTAAAGCTTCGCGCGCCTGCTCAACGAAGCGACCGTATCAGGCTGCCGACCAGCATGTTCCAGCCGCCGATCAGCACGAAGAAGAGCACCTTGACGGGCAGGGCGATCACGGACGGCGGCATCATCATCATGCCCATCGACATGGTGAGGGTCGCCACGATCATGTCGATGACGAGGAACGGAATGGCGATCAGAAACCCGATCTCGAAGCCGCGCCGCAGTTCCGAAATCATGAACGCCGGGATCAGGATGCGCAGATCGACG
>JAJKJG010000253.1 GCA_021154065.1 Methylobacterium sp. | reverse complement strand
GTCCGGGGCGTCGCGGTGTTCCTGACGGGTCAGCCCGACTCGACCCCGAGCGCGCTCCTGCACAACCTCAAGCACAACAAGATCCTGCACGAGCACAATGTCATCATGAACGTCGTGACCGAGGATCTGCCGCGCATCGACGAGGCGCAGCGCGTCACCGTCGAGCGGCTGTCGGAGTCGTTTGCGCGCGTGACGCTCCGCTTCGGCTTCATGGAGGAGCCGAACGTGCCGCGCGCGCTCGCCGCGTGCCGGGCCAAGGGCCTAGCCTTCGACGTCATGCGGACCTCGTTCTTCCTGTCGCGCCGCGCCCTGCGCCCGGCGCCGCACTCGCCGATGCCGCGCTGGCAGGACCGACTCTTCATCTGGCTCGCCCGCTCGGCGAACGACGCCAGCCGCTACTTCGGGATACCGAGCGGGCGGGCGGTGGAGGTGGGGACGCAGATTGCGGTGTGAGGGGAGGGGGGAGGCGCCGTTCCGGGAGCGGAGCGAGGCGGGGTGGGGTATGATCCTCGACCGGCTCGCGGCGGTGCCGGGGAGGGCGGCTGGGGCCGCGAATCGCCGCCCGCCGGCGGAGCGTCCGGAACCGGCCGCGGCGCCCGGACCGGCGCGACCCGGGCGCCGGCGCGCCGCCCGCCATCGTGATCTCGCTTCGTCATCGTCGCAGATGTTGCGCATCATCGTCGGCTTTTGCCCCATCATCGTCGGGGTTTTGCCCCATCATCGTCGGGGTCTTGGCGCGTCATCGCCGCGCCGGCCTCGCGCCGCAGGCGAACGGGCGGATAGTTCCGCCCTGCGACGGAAAATCCCGGCGGATGCTCTTGGCAAACCGGTTGCCAAGGGTTATCTGGCGCGTTCCCAGTTTTCCTTCAAACCCCCGGAGGTCGGCGCAAAGCCGAGCTTCACCACGTAATTCCGCTCGGGGGCAACCCCGGCGGAGACAGGCCGGCGGGCCCATCGGGCCGCCTTCGGGCGGCGCTTTGGCCCGTTCCGGCCATGTCCTGTCCGAGACTGCAGGCGCCGGAAAGGGACTCGTCCCCGACGGCTTAATCGTCTTTAGCCTGCATAGACGGGGAAGACCGAATTTCTTGCCTCCGGGGCCTTTTCCGGGGGTTGGTCGCATCGGTTCGAACCATCTCGCCCGATTCGGCGGCGTTTTTCGCCGAAATCGGGGACAGGGCTTGCGAGAGCGTCGTCCAGGACGGCTCGGCCCGCAAGCCGGGGTCGCGTCGGTTTCTTGGGCGACAGGTGCAACCGGCGGAGCTTGCGTTGAAAGCCCCGCCAACCGGAGAGAGCCCAGTGGACAGAGCCGGAAAAGCTCAGCTCGTCGCGACGCTCAACGCGGTCTTTTCCAAGACCTCGGTGGTCGTCGTTGCCCACTACACCGGCCTTTCGGTCGCCGAAATGCAGAAGCTGCGGGCGCAGATGAAGCAGGCCGGCGCCACCGTCAAGGTCGCCAAGAACCGCCTCGCCAAGATCGCTCTCGAAGGCACCGACGTCGCCTCGATCTCGGACCTCATGACCGGTCCGACCCTGATCGCCTATTCCAGCGATCCGGTCGCGGCGCCGAAGGTCGCCGTCGACTTCGCCAAGGCCAACGACAAGCTCGTGATCCTCGGCGGGGCGATGGGCAAGACCGCTCTCAACCCCGACGGCGTCAAGGCGCTCGCCACCTTGCCGTCGCTCGACGAACTGCGCGCCAAGCTCGTGGGCCTGATCCAGGCGCCTGCGACGAAGCTCGCGCAGCTCGCGAACGCGCCGGCGGCAAAGCTCGCCCGCGTCTTCGGGGCCTACGCCAAAACCGGCGAAGCGGCTTAAGAGGCCACCACCCTAAACCCTATCCGTTCGAACCGAACTCCAAGGATCAAACCATGGCCGATCTTGCCAAAATCGTTGACGATCTTTCGTCGCTGACCGTTCTCGAAGCCGCCGAGCTGGCAAAGCTGCTCGAGGAGAAGTGGGGCGTCTCGGCCGCGGCCGCCGTCGCCGTCGCCGCGGGCCCCGCGGGCGCCGCCGCGCCTGCGGTCGAGGAGCAGACCGAGTTCACCGTCGTGCTTGCCGCCATCGGCGACAAGAAGATCGAGGTGATCAAGGAGGTCCGCGCCATCACCGGGCTCGGCCTCAAGGAGGCGAAGGACCTCGTCGAGGGCGCGCCGAAGCCGGTCAAGGAAGGCGTCTCCAAGGACGAATCGGAGAAGCTCAAGGCCCAGCTCGAGAAGGTCGGCGCCAAGGTGGAATTGAAGTAGCCCGTCCTTCAATTCCAGCCTCGGACGCGGAAGCGATCCGGGGATCTCAAGGCGTGATGGCCGGGCCAAGCCCGGCCATCACGGACAGAGAAAACCGGCGGTCCCGGGGGTGTTTCCCCCAGGGGCCGTCATCCCGTTCAGCGGCCAGGGCCGTGGGCGGGGAGGGCGGGGACCGTAAGGGCCTGCCCGGACAGTGATTATCGGCGGGTCAGGCACTGATCCGTCAGCAGGCCGAGGGGCGCTTAATCGGTGCCCGCGGGGACAATCGCCCCGGTCGGCGGTGGGATGAGGAGCGAGGTCAGAATGGCCAATACGCTGGTCGGTCGCAAGCGCATTCGGAAGTTTTTCGGAAAGATCAAGGAAGTCGCGGAGATGCCGAACCTCATCGAGGTTCAGAAGGCGTCCTACGACCAGTTCCTGATGGTCGAGGAGCCGAAGGGCGGCCGCGGCGAGGAGGGCCTGCAGGCCGTCTTCAAGTCCGTGTTCCCGATCTCGGATTTCTCGAACACGGCCCTGCTCGAGTTCGTGAAATACACCTTCGAGGCGCCGAAATACGACGTCGACGAGTGCCGCCAGCGCGGCATGACCTATGCCGCGCCGCTCAAGGTGACGCTGCGGCTCATCGTGTTCGACGTCGATCCGGATACCGGCGCCCGCTCGGTCAAGGACATCAAGGAGCAGGACGTCTACATGGGCGACATGCCGCTCATGACCGACAACGGCACCTTCGTCGTCAACGGCACCGAGCGCGTCATCGTCTCCCAGATGCACCGCTCGCCGGGCGTCTTCTTCGACCACGACAAGGGCAAGACGCACTCGTCCGGCAAGCTCCTGTTCGCGGCCCGGATCATCCCGTATCGCGGCTCCTGGCTCGACATCGAGTTCGACGCCAAGGACATCGTCCACGCGCGCATCGACCGCAAGCGGAAGATCCCGGTCACGTCGCTGCTGTACGCGCTCGGCCTCGACGGCGAGGAGATCCTCAACACCTTCTACAACCGCATCGTCTTCATGCGCGACGAGGAAGGCTGGCGGGTTCCGTTCGACGCCGACCGCATGAAGGGCTTCAAGGCGCCGGTCGACCTGATCGACGCCGACACCGGCGAGGTCGTGGTCGAGGCCGGCAAGAAGCTGACCGCCCGCTCGGCGCGCCAGCTCGTCGACAATGGGCTGCGGGCGCTGCGCGCCTCCGATGAAGATCTGACCGGCCAGTACATCGCCGAGGACCTCGTCAATGCCCAGACCGGCGAAATCTATGCCGAGGCCGGCGACGAGATCACCGACAAGCTGCTGAAGGCGCTCGCGGAAGCCGCGGTCGAGGCGCTGCCGGTGCTCGACATCGACCACGTCAATGTCGGTCCTTACATCCGCAACACCCTCGCCATCGACAAGGCGTCGTCGCGCGAGGACGCGCTGTTCGACATCTATCGGGTGATGCGGCCCGGCGAGCCGCCGACGCTCGAGACCGCCGAGGCGATGTTCCACTCGCTGTTCTTCGACGCCGAGCGCTACGACCTCTCGGCCGTCGGCCGCGTCAAGATGAACATGCGTCTCGACCTCGACGCCGAGGACACCGTCCGCACGCTGCGTCGCGAGGACATGATCGCGGTCGTGCGCGCCCTCGTCGACCTGCGCGACGGCAAGGGCGAGATCGACGACATCGACCACCTCGGCAACCGCCGCGTCCGCTCGGTCGGCGAGCTCATGGAGAACCAGTACCGCCTCGGTCTGCTGCGCATGGAGCGCGCCATCAAGGAGCGCATGTCGTCCGTCGACATCGACACCGTGATGCCGCAGGACCTGATCAACGCGAAGCCGGCGGCGGCCGCGGTGCGCGAGTTCTTCGGCTCCTCGCAGCTGTCGCAGTTCATGGACCAGACCAATCCGCTCTCCGAGGTCACGCACAAGCGTCGCCTCTCGGCGCTGGGCCCTGGCGGCCTGACCCGCGAGCGCGCCGGCTTCGAGGTTCGCGACGTGCACCCGACCCATTATGGCCGGATCTGCCCGATCGAGACCCCGGAGGGCCCGAACATCGGGCTCATCAACTCGCTCGCCACCTTCGCGCGGGTGAATAAGTACGGCTTCATCGAGACGCCGTTCCGCCGCGTGCGCGACGGCAGGGTGACGACCGAGGTGATCTACCTCTCCGCCATGGAGGAGGCGAAGTACAACGTCGCCCAGGCGAACGCCGTCATGGACGACAAGAGCCGCCTGACCGAGGACCTCGTGGTCTGCCGCCGCGCCGGCGACGTGATCGTCGTCGCGCCGGACCGGGTCGACCTCATGGACGTGTCGCCGAAGCAGCTCGTCTCGGTCGCGGCGGCGCTCATCCCGTTCCTCGAGAACGACGACGCCAACCGCGCCCTCATGGGCTCGAACATGCAGCGCCAGGCGGTGCCGCTCGTGCAGTCGGACGCGCCGTTCGTCGGCACCGGCATGGAGGCCGTCGTCGCGCGCGACAGCGGCGCGGCGATCGCCGCCCGCCGCGCCGGCGTCGTCGACCAGGTCGACGCTACCCGCATCGTCGTGCGCGCGACCGAGGAGACGGATCCGACGAAGCCGGGGGTCGACATCTACCGGCTGCAGAAGTTCCAGCGCTCGAACCAGAACACCTGCATCACGCAGAAGCCGCTGGTGCGGGTCGGCGACGGCGTCGCCAAGGGCGACATCATCGCCGACGGTCCCTCGACCGACCTCGGCGAGCTCGCGCTCGGCCGCAACGTCCTCGTCGCGTTCATGCCGTGGAACGGCTACAACTTCGAGGATTCGATCCTGCTCTCCGAGCGGATCGTCAAGGACGACGTTTTCACCTCGATCCACATCGAGGAATTCGAGGTGATGGCCCGCGATACCAAGCTCGGGCCGGAGGAGATCACGCGCGACATCCCGAACGTGTCGGAGGAGGCGCTGAAGAACCTCGACGAGGCCGGCATCGTCTACATCGGCGCCGAGGTCCACGCCGGCGACATCCTCGTCGGCAAGATCACGCCGAAGGGCGAGAGCCCGATGACGCCGGAGGAGAAGCTCCTCCGCGCCATATTCGGCGAGAAGGCGTCGGACGTCCG
>JAJKJG010000252.1 GCA_021154065.1 Methylobacterium sp. | reverse complement strand
CCATCCGCATCCCGGTGCACATGATCGAGACGATCAACAAGATCGTGCGCACCTCGCGCCAGATGCTGCACGAGATCGGCCGCGAGCCGACGCCGGAGGAATTGGCCGAGAAGCTCGCGATGCCGCTCGAGAAGGTGCGCAAGGTCCTGAAGATCGCGAAAGAGCCGATCTCGCTCGAGACCCCGATCGGCGACGAGGAAGATTCGCACCTCGGCGACTTCATCGAGGACAAGAACGCCATCCTGCCGATCGACGCCGCGATCCAGTCGAACCTGCGCGAGACAACGACGCGCGTCCTCGCCTCGCTCACCCCGCGCGAGGAGCGGGTTCTCCGCATGCGCTTCGGCATCGGCATGAACACCGACCACACGCTGGAAGAGGTCGGCCAGCAGTTCTCGGTCACCCGCGAGCGCATCCGCCAGATCGAGGCGAAGGCGCTGCGGAAGCTGAAGCACCCCAGCCGGAGCAGGAAGCTGAGGTCGTTCCTCGACAACTGATGGCCGAGCCGCAGGAAAGCCGGCGCGGCAGCAAGGCCGGGCGTAACGAAGCTCGCAAGCTAACGGCGACGGCTCTGAACAACGCGGGTGTGGCGTTCGTCCTTGCAGCCTTGCTGCAGCCTGCGCTCGCCTACTTACAGCAGCAGCGGTCGATCGACTTCCCGGTGATGGTCGGATCGACTATCTTCATGGTCGTCGGCGTCTTGCTGTGCTGGCTCGCCCGACGATCGGTGCGAAAGCTGGAGGATTGAGATGCCGGATTATTACTGGAACCTCGTCTGGCTTCTTGCCTTGGTCGCTGTTTTCGCGGGATCGCAATGGCTGGCGCTTCGGCGGATCGAGCGGGACACGCCGTCGCGCGATTAAGCGGCTCAAAGGCCCGTTCGAATGATCGAACTCGTCAAGGTCGCGCAGGCGAAGGCGCTGGACGCTCCTGGGTGCGCTTCTCGAACGGCCGCGAGGGCGTGCGCGACCTTTCCGACGTTCTCGCCGAAGGCGGGCCGATGGCCGAGCCGTTGCGCGACGCCGCCCTGTTCCGGCGGGTGTTCGTCGAATGCGGCGTTCCGGCTTGGCCGAACGGCTTCGACCTCGACTCGATCGCCCTCCACCGCGAGATGGACGAAGCCGGCCTCCTCACCGCGAAGGCCGCCTGACGAGGGTCGCGCAAGCCGCGCATCATCCTGGACAACCGACACACCTGCCTACCCCCTGGCGGGGGAGGCCGACTCGCGCTGAAAGCGCGAGCGGGTGAGGGGGAAGCCGGGGAAGGCGCGGCGGATCGGCCGCCCGTCACACCCTCGCCGCGCCCATCATGATGATGAGGCATCGTGGACAACCGACAGATGATTATGATGATCGTTCCCGGTCGCCGGCTCGCCGTGCCTCGGCTCGAATTCAAGAGGCCGGAGCGGCCGGCTCGGTCGGACGTGCAAGCTTTCCGTCGAGGCCCGTCCGTCGAGCGCATGGATGAGGATTTTTCGGCGGCAGGGGGCTGTCAAGGATCGCGACCGCCAGAGGCGGCGGCCCTTCGGGCCGTCCTTGACAGCCCCCTGCCGCCGAAACACGAAGCTTCCATGCGATCGACGGACGACTCCGCAGGTCATGCGATGGTGCTGTCCTAGTTAGGACAGCACCCATGCGGTTGCATTCTCGACAATCCGGGCGCCCGCGCCTAGATTCCCTCCATGGCGCAGAGGATGGCCATGATCGAGATCGGGGCCGCGACGGTCGAGCGGCTGAAGGCCCGCGCCGCCGCCCGCGGCGTGACGGTGCCCGAGCTTCTGGCCGACCTCGTGTCCGAGGAGGGGCCGGCTTCCGAGGCTCGGAACGGGACGGGCCCAGGTCGCGCGCTCCCGCCGCGCCTGCCGCCTGGCGAACGCGCGCGCTGGCTCGCCAAGGCCGAAGAGGCCGCGCGCCGCCTCAAGGACGATCCGCGCGAGCAGGCGCTCCTGGATGAGGTCGAGGCAATCCAGGCGGAGAACAACGGCATCCTCAAGTGATGCGCCGCGGCGACGTGGTCATCGTCGCCCAGCGGGGCATCTATGCCGGCAAGCCGCGTCCGGCCGTGGTGGTCCAGGCCGTCGGGCTGGACGACCATCCTTCCGTTCTGGTCTGCCTCGTAACGAGCGCGGACGAGGCCGGGGAGGCGCCGTTCCGCGTTCCCGTCGCGCCGGCTGCGGCGAACGGACTCGAGCGGCCCTCGCTGATCCAAGCCGACCGGATCGAGACCATCCGGCGGGACAACATTACCCGTATCGTCGGCCGTCTAGACGAGGCGGCCATGGAGACGCTGAACACGGCGCTTGCCTATTCCAGGGATTGGCCTGACAGACCTTTCCAGAAATATTCCTTGACAGCGTGACGCTCCTCCGGTAGAACGACGGCACGCTGCCGCAATGCAGGCGCCCGCCGCACGGGCCCGCGCGCGACGACCCCCACTCCCACGAAAGCCGCCCCCGGGGCGGCTTTTTCATTTTCAGCGAGGCCGTGATGCCGACTTATTTCGATGCCGCCACGATCGAGCGGGCGCGCGTGCTCGTCGAGACGACGGCGCGCACGCTCGAGGACATCGCGGTCGAGCTCGGCACGTCGGTGCAGACGCTGCGCAACTGGATCAAGAAATACGGCTGGCGGCGCCACCCGGAGGCGCCGCGCGCGAGGCCGAAGCTGCCGCCCGAGAAGGAGGGGCCGGCGCGGCGCATCTACGAGAGCGGCGCCCAAGTCGGCGACCTCGCCGTGCTGCTCGACTGTCACGAGAGCTATGTCCACCGCGTCGCCAAGCAGAGGGGCTGGCGCCGGCCGGGAACGAATGCGGCCGCCGCGGACCTTCCGGCCGCCCTCGCAGAGTCGGAGGCGACACGCGCGACGTACGACGCCATCGCGGCGCGGCTGCGCGAGCCGGACCTCCCCCGGCACGAGCTCCTCCGGCTCGCCCAGATGGGCCAGGCGGTGGCGCTCGTGGAGATGCTCGCGGGCGCGACGGAGGTCGAGGGCCGGGTTGATGCCGCGGTGCAGCTCGCGCGCCTCGCGAGCGAGCTGCCCGAGGAGCCGCCCGTACCCCGTCAGCTCTCGCCCGAGGAGCAGGAGCGCGAGAGCGCGGCGATCATGGAGCAGCTCGTCCAGCGCTTCAGCGCGCCCGTCGAGGAGCCGCCCGATTGGGCGACCGCGGCAGCGGCCGGCGCGGCGCCCTGACCGGCAGGCGCGGCGCGCCGCTCCCGGCTGGCCTCATCCGGCCTTTCTTGTATGGTGCCGCGCCTCCGTTGGAGGACGTCCATGGTGCAGGCTTGAGCCTGTCGATCCGCCCCGCCGCTCGCGCCGATGCGGCGCTCATCCTGGCGCTCGTCGGCGAGCTCGCCGAGTACGAGCGGCTGGCGCACGAGGTCGACGCGACCGAGGCGATGCTCGCGGCGGCGCTGTTTGCCGAGAACCCGCGGGTGTTCTGCGCCATCGCCGAATGGGACGGGGCGCCGGCCGGCTTCGCGCTGTGGTTCTACAGCTTCTCGACCTTCCGCGGCCGGCACGGCATCCATCTCGAGGACGTCTTCGTGCGCCCGGCGCTGCGCGGGCGCGGCATCGGCATGGCGCTCCTTGCCGATCTCGCCCGCCGCTGCCTCGCCGAGGATCTGGCGCGGCTCGAATGGGGGGTGCTCGACTGGAACGAGCCGGCGCGCGCCTTCTACCGGCGCCTCGGCGCCATCGCGATGGAAGGCTGGACGAAGAACCGTCTCGACGGCGGCGCGCTCGCGGCGCTGGCGGGCCGCGCATGACGCGCCCGCTCACGATCGTCGCGGCGGTCGCCGAGAACGGCGTCATCGGCCGCGACAACAAGCTGATCTGGCGGCTGCGAACCGATCTGCGGCGCTTCCGGGATCTGACCTGGGGCAAGCCGATGATCATGGGCCGCAAGACCTTCGACTCGATCGGCAAGGCGCTGCCCGGCCGCCGCACCGTGGTCGTGACGCGCGACCGCGGCTTTGCGGCAGACGGCGTCGACGCGGCGCATGGCTGGCCGGAGGCGCTCGCCCGCGCCGAGGAATTGGCCGACGAGCTCGGCGCGACGGAGATCGCGGTCGTCGGCGGCGCCGAGATCTACCGGCAGGCGCTGCCGCAGGCGCGGCGCCTGCATCTGACGCTCGTGCATGCGTCGCCGGAAGGGGACGCGGTCTTCCCTTCTTTCGACCGCGCCGCCTTCCGCGAGCTCCGGCGCGACGACCGCCCGAAGGGGCCGGACGACGATTACGCCTTCAGCTTCGTCGACCTCGAGCGGCGCCCTTCCGCCGCACCGCGTTGAATAAGCGCTGACGGCCTCCCACCTGCGAGCCTTGACAGGTGGGGCGCCAAGCACCCACAACCGATCAAAATCCGACAGACCAAAGTCTAAGGGGAAGGACAGGCGCGCACATGCCTTGGAGCAACCAAAGCGGCGGCGGCGGCCCGTGGGGGCAGGGCGGCGGCTCGGGCGGCGGCGGTCCGTGGGGCTCCGGCCCCAAGGGCGGGGGCGGCGGCGGACCGCCCGATCTCGAGGAGATCCTGCGCCGCGGCCAGGACCGGCTGAAGACCATCATCCCGGGCGGCGGCGCCTTCGGCGGCAAGACCGCGGCGGTCGTCGTCCTCGCCGCGATCGTGCTCTGGCTCGCGACCGGCTTCTACACCGTGCGGCCGAACGAGGTCGGCATCAACATGATCTTCGGCCGCTACACCGGCTCGACCGGCGAGGGCCTGCGCTACAACCTGCCTTATCCGATCGGCCAGGTGCTGAAGCCGGACGTGCGCGCGCGGCGCACCATCCCGGTCGGCTACCGGCCCGGTGCGCAAGGGCGCGGCCGCGACATCCTCGAGGAAAGCCTGATGCTCACCGGCGACGAGAACATCGTCGACATCGATTTCGACGTGCAGTGGAGCGTCAACCCGGCCCGCGCCCAGGATTTCGTCTTCAACCTCCAGAACCCGGAGGGCACGATCAAGGCGGTCGCCGAGAGCGCCATGCGCGAGGTCATGGGACGGCGCCAGATCCAGGCCGTGCTCACGACCGAGCAGGGCAGCATCTCCTCGGAGGTCAAGGACATCGTCCAGCAGACGCTCGACGCCTACGGCTCCGGCGTCGTTGTCGAGGTCGTGCAGCTCATCGCCGTGCAGCCGCCGGCGCAGGTGCGCGAGGCCTTCTTCGACGTCAACGCCGCCCAGCAGGACGCCGAGCGCGTCCAGAACGAGGCCCGGACCTTCGCGAGCCAGGTGGTGCCGCGGGCCCGCGGCGAGGCGGCCCAGAAGATCCAGCAGGCCGAGGCCTATCGCGAGCAGGCGGTCGCCGAGGCGACCGGCCAGGCGTCCCGCTTCACCCAGGTCTACGACGAGTACCGCAAGGCGCCGGCCGTCATCCGCGAGCGCATCTTCCTCGAGACCATGGAGCGCGTGCTCGGCGGCATGGACAAGATCATCATCGACCAGAGCGGCCAGGGCTCGGGCGTGGTGCCGTATCTGCCGCTGACGGAGATGCAGCGGCGGCCGCCGACCGCCCCGGCGCAGGGCCAGGGGGCGACCCGATGAACAGCATCATCCGCACCGGCGTCGTCGTGCTCCTCGTGGTCGCGGCGATCCTGTTCTATGCCTCGACCTTCGTCGTCAGCCAGACGCAGCAGGCCTTGGTGCTGCAGTTCGGCCGCGTCCGCGCGGTCGCGAACGAGACCGGCAAGAACGCGCCCGGCCTGTATTTCAAATGGCCGTTCATCGAGAACGTGGTGACGCTCGAGAAGCGCGTCCTCGATCTCGACCTGCCGGTCCAGACCATCCTCTCGGCCGACCGGCAGAACCTCGAGGTCGATGCCTTCGCGCGCTACCGGATCTCGAACCCGCTGCAGTTCTTCCAGACCGTCGGCGCGGTTCCGGTCGCGAACCAGCGGCTCGGCAGCTTCGTCAACTCCTCGATGCGCAACGTCCTCGCCAACGCCTCGCGCGACGCGATCGTGCGCACCGAGCGCGCCCATCTGATGAACCGCATCCAGGAGGACGTGAACCGGCAGGCGCAGAACCTCGGCGTCGAGATCATCGACCTGCGGTTGACGCGCGTCGACCTGCCGGCCTCGAACAGCCAGGCGGTGTATCAGCGCATGCAGACCGAGCGTCAGCGCGAAGCTGCGGATCTGCGCGCCAACGGCCAGCAGCAGGCGGCGACCATCCGGGCACGGGCGGAGCGCGACGCGACCGTCATCGTCGCCGAGGCGACCCGCCAGGCGGAGCAGGCCCGGGGCCAGGGCGACGCCGACAAGAACCGCATCCTCGCGGACGCCTTCGGCAGGGATGCCGATTTCTTCGCCTTCTTCCGCTCGATGCAGGCCTACGAGACGGGCCTGCGCCACTCGGACACGCGCATGGTGCTCAGCCCGACCTCGGAGTTCTTCCGCTATTTCAACGACCCGAGCGGCAAGGGCGGCTTCGGCGGCCCGGGCGCCCCGACGACGGGGCCGGCGCTGCGCCGCCCCGGCGCCACCGTTGCGCCGGCGCCCGGCGCGGGCTCGCCCGGCGCAGCGCCTACCGGACCGACCCAATAGCCGTGCCGCATGCGCGACCTCGCCGCCGCCCTCGGGCTCGCGCTTGCGGTCGAGGGGCTCCTGTTCGCGGCCTTTCCGGATCGGGTCAGACGCGCCATGATCGAGGCCGCGAACACGCCGAGCGACCGCATGCGTCTTGTCGGAATCGCTTCCGCCGTGCTCGGAGTTGTGATCGTGTGGGCGGTGCGCAAGTTCGCGGCTTGAGGCGGCGAGTCGCGCTTTGGCCGCAATCGCGCTTGAATGCAGCCGGAACGAGCCGATCCGAGGGGATCGCTCCAAATCAAGGAAGTGCCATGGCTCTCGTGAACGTTCTCGCGGCCCCGGCGGCGCCCGCCGGCGGTCGCCTCATGGCGGCCGTCGTCGGGGTGTTCGCTCTGACGGCCACGCTCCTCCCGGTCGAGGCCTGGGCGCGCGCGGCGCCTGAATCCTTCGCCGACCTCGCCGAGGACATCATGCCGGCGGTCGTCAACATCTCGGCCTCGACGACGGTCGAGGCGCGCGGGCGGGCGCTGCCGCAGCTGCCGCCCGGCACGCCGTTCGAGGATCTGTTCGAGGAATTCTTCAACCGTCGCGGACAGGGCGGCCAGGGCGGGCCGGGCGGGCAGGGCGACAGCCCGCGTCAGCGCCGCTCGAACTCGCTCGGCTCGGGCTTCGTCATCGATCCGTCGGGGATCGTCGTCACCAACAACCACGTCATCGGCGACGCGAACGAGATCAACGTCATCTTCGCGGACGGCCAGCGCCTCAAGGCCGAGATCATCGGCAAGGATTCGAAGATCGACCTCGCCGTGCTGCGCGTGAAGCCCGAAAAGCCGCTCAAGGCGGTGCCGTTCGGCAACTCCGACAAGATGCGGCCGGGCGACTGGGTCATCGCGATCGGCAACCCCTTCGGCCTCGGCGGCTCGGTCACGGCCGGCATCGTCTCGGCGCGGGGCCGCAACATCGAGTCCGGCCCTTATGACAACTACATCCAGACCGACGCCTCGATCAACAAAGGCAACTCGGGCGGACCGCTGTTCAACATGAACGGCGAGGTGATCGGCATCAACACGGCGATCCTGTCGCCGACCGGCGGCTCGGTCGGCATCGGCTTTGCGGTGCCGGCCGCGACCGCCGTGCCGGTGATCCAGCAGCTGCGCGAGTTCGGCGAGACCCGCCGCGGCTGGCTCGGCGTACGCATCCAGAACGTCGACGAGCCGACCGCCGAGGCGCTCGGCCTCGGCACGCCGCGCGGGGCGCTTGTCGCCGGCATCGACGACAAGGGCCCGGCAAAGCCCTCCGGCCTCGAGGTCGGCGACGTCATCGTGAAGTTCGACGGCCAGGAGGTGAAGCAGTCGCGCGATCTGCCGCGCATCGTCGCCAACACGCCGGTCGGCAAGGCCGTCGACGTCACCTTCGTGCGCAAGGGCAAGGAGGTCGTGAAGTCGGTGACGCTGGGGCGGCTCGAGGACAACGACCGCCAGCAGCAGGCCTCGCTCAACCAGCCGCCGACCGACGTGCCGAGCGCGACGCGCCGGGTCCTCGGCCTCGAGCTTTCCGGGCTGAGCGACGAGGTGCGCAAGCGCTTCAACGTCAAGGACACCGTCAAGGGCGTCGTCGTGACGCGCGTCGATCCGAACTCCGCCGCCGCCGACAAGCGCATCCAGATGGGCGAGGTGATCGTCGAGGTCGGGCAGGAGCCGGTGTCGTCGCCGGCCGACGTGACCCGTCGCGTCGAGGCGCTGAAGAAGGAGGGCAAGAAGTCGGCTCTCCTCCTCGTCGCGAACGCTCAAGGGGAAGTCCGCTTCGTCGCGGTCTCGATCGAGTAGGCGCGGCGCGACGCCGGCACGAGCTGATTGAGAAAAAGCCCGGCGCCGCCGGGCTTTTTCGGATTTGAGGGCAGCCGCATGGAGCGCTACGCCACGATCGAGGAGGTGCTGGCGTTCTGGCGCGCCGCCGGGCCGGACAAGTGGTTTTCCAAGGACGACGCTTTCGACGAGGCCTGCCGGGAGCGCTTTCTCCTCACCCACGAGGCGGCGGCGCGCGGCGCCCTCAACCAATGGGAGCTCGTGCCGGAAGGCGCGCTGGCGCTGTGCCTGCTCCTTGACCAGTTCCCGCGCAACATGTTCCGCGGCACCCGGCGCGCCTACCGGACCGACGCCGTGGCGGTGGACGTTGCCGACCGCGCGATCGAGCGCAAGCACGACCGGGCGGTGGCGCCGGAGCTGCGCCGCTTCTTCTATCTGCCGTTCTCGCACTCCGAAGATCCGGCCGACCAGGAGCGCTCGGTCGCGCTCGCCGAGGCGCTCGGCGGCCCGGACACGGAGAAGTGGGCGCGCCACCACCGCGACATCGTCGCGAGGTTCGGCCGCTTCCCGCATCGCAACGCGATCCTCGGGCGGCCGACGACGGCCGAGGAGGCAGCCTTTCTCGCCGAGGAGGGCGCGTTCAAGGGTTAGCCGTTCGGCGGCCCGAGCGGCCCCTTGACCTCCACACCCGTTGCGCCTCCATTGCCGGCCATCCTGCATCCGGAAGCCGCCATGCTCGACAGCGTCCTCATCGCCAACCGCGGCGAGATCGCATGCCGGATCATTCGCACCGCAAAGCGCCTCGGCATGCGCACGATCGCGGTGCATTCGGACGCCGACGCGCGGGCGCTCTTCGTCGCGATGGCCGACGAGGCGCACCCGATCGGGCCGGCGGCGGCGCGCGAGAGCTACCTCGACATCGGCAAGATCATCGCCGCCGCGAAAGCGTCCGGCGCGGCCTGCATCCATCCTGGCTACGGCTTCCTGTCGGAGCGCGCCGAGTTCGCCGAGGCCTGCGCCGCGAACGGGATCGTCTTCGTCGGCCCGCCGGCGTCCGCGATCCGCGCCATGGGGCTGAAGGACGCAGCGAAAGCGCTCGTCGCCAAGGCCGGCGTGCCGGTCGTGCCGGGCTACCACGGCGTGCACCAGGAGCCGGAGTTCCTGCGCGGCGAGGCCGGGAGGATCGGCTACCCGGTGCTGATCAAGGCGGTCGCCGGCGGCGGCGGGAAGGGCATGCGCCGAGTCGAGAGCGCGGCCGAGTTCGAGGCCGCGCTCGCGAGCGCGCAGCGCGAGGGGCTGAGCGCCTTCGGCGACCCGCGCGTGCTGGTCGAGAAATACGTGCTCTCGCCGCGACACGTCGAGATCCAGGTCTTCGCCGACCGGCACGGCAACGTCGTGCATCTCTTCGAGCGCGACTGCTCGCTCCAGCGGCGGCATCAGAAGGTCATCGAGGAGGCGCCGGCGCCCGGCATCACGCCGGAGATGCGCGCCGTGATGGGCAAGGCCGCGGTCGAGGCGGCGCGGGCCGTCGGCTATGCCGGCGCCGGCACGGTCGAGTTCATCGCCGACGGCCGCGAGGGGCTTTTGCCCGACCGCTTCTGGTTCATGGAGATGAACACGCGGCTGCAGGTCGAGCATCCCGTCACCGAGGCGATCACCGGGCTCGACCTCGTCGAGCTGCAGTTCCGGGTCGCGGCCGGCGAGACGCTGCCGTTCGGCCAGGACGATCTGGCGATCGACGGCCACGCCGTCGAGGCGCGGCTCTATGCCGAGGACCCGGAGAAGGGTTTCTTGCCGTCGACCGGCAAGCTCTGGGCCTTGCAGTTCCCGGCGGGGGAGGGGGTCCGCATCGACACCGGGGTCGCCGAGGGCGATGCGGTGACGCCGTTCTACGATCCGATGATCGCCAAGGTGATCGCCCATGGCGCGAGCCGCGACGAGGCCCTCGACCGGCTCTCGGCGGCGCTCGGGGCGACGCTCGTCGCCGGCCCGAAGACCAATCTCGGCTTCCTGCGCGCGCTCGCGGACGCGCCGGAGTTCCGCGCCGGCCGCTTCGATACCGGCTTCATCGACGCGAACCTCCAGGCGCTGGGCGCGGTCGAGCAGCCCCTCGACGAGGAGGCGGCGCGCCTCGGCGCGCTGATGCTGATCGACGACGAGTGGGAAACCCTTGAGGCGCGCCGGTCGAGCCTCGCCCCGGCCGAGGGGTTTCATTCGCCGTGGTCCGAGCGCGACGGCTTTGAGCTCGGGCCGCCGCGCAGCCACGGCCTCTCGGTCGTGGTCGAGGGCCATCGCCACGACATGAGCGTCACCTGGGCGGCCGAGGGCCCCGAGGTCGCATTCGGAAGCGGCGTCTCGCGCTTCATCCCGGCGCATTTCGTCGACAACCACCGCTCATTCCCGCGCACCGACAGCGGCTTGATCGTGCTGCGGAACGGCCGCCAGACGCGGGTCGACCGCCACGATCCGTTCGCAGTCGACCTCGAGCACATCGACGAGGGCGGCGCCGTCAAGGCGCCGATGCACGGCAAGCTCATCGCCGTCTTCGTCCGACCCGGCGACAGGGTCGAGAAGGGCCAGCGCCTTGCGATCGTCGAGGCGATGAAGATGGAGCACGCGCTCGTCGCGCCCGCCGCCGGCGAGATCGCCGAGGTCGCGGCCGAGCCGGGCCAGCAGGTCGCCGAAGGGGCGCGGCTCATTGTCCTCGCGACAGGGAACCCGGCGCCGCGCTAAGGCAGCGGCATGCTCCATCTGCTGAAGCTCTGCGTCGGCTGCGATTCGATCCGTGATCTCGAGGATTGGATCGAGGAGAACCGCGCCCATCACCGGCGCCTCGGCCGTCCCTACGAGCAGACCCACACCACCCGCATGGTGCCGAAGCGCCTCGACGCGATCGTCGACGGCGGCTCGCTCTACTGGGTGAT
>JAJKJG010000251.1 GCA_021154065.1 Methylobacterium sp. | reverse complement strand
TCGATTGTCGTCGGCATCGCGGCCGGGTCGGTCAGCGCCCGGTCGCGCAGGAAATAGGCGCCGCGCGTCGCCTTGGCGAAGAGATGGGCGCGCTCGCCGGCATCGTTTGCGGCTTCGAGCGCCGGCCAGCCCTCGAGGGCCTTGAGGAGCAGGAGCGCCGCGGCGCCCTGGCCGTTCGGCGGACATTCGAGGATGTCGTGGCCGGCGAACGCGGCGGCGATCGGCGGCGCGTAATCGGAGGTCTGCGCCGCAAGGTCGTCATGCGTGTGCGGCCCGCCAAGCGCCTTGAGGGTCGCGACGATGTCGTCGGCGACGGCGCCGTCGTAGAAGGCGGCGCGGCCGTCGCGGCCGATCTTCTCGAGCGTCGCGCCGAGCGCCGGCTGGCGATGGACGTCGCCCTCGCGCGGCGCCTGGCCGCCGGGCAGGAACGCCGCCGCGGTCGCCGGCAGGCGGCGCAGGCGCTCGGCGTTGCGGCCCCAGTCGAAGGCGACGCGCGGCGCGACCGGGTAGCCCTCCTTGGCGTGCCGGGCGGCGGGCTCGAGCACCTCAGTGAGATCGAGCCGGCCGTAGTCGGCGTGCAGACGGCACCAGGCGTCGACGGCGCCCGGCACCGTGACCGCGAGCGGTGCGTTGTCGGCGATCTCGGCGACGCCCTGCTCGGCGGCGAAATCGAGCGTCGCGCCGGCGGGCGAGCGGCCGGAGCCGTTGATCGTCACCGGCTCGGCGCCGGGCTTGGCCACGATCGCAAAGCAGTCGCCGCCAATGCCGGTCATGCCGGGCTCGATCACGCCGAGGAGCGCGGTCGCGGCGATCGCCGCGTCGACGGCGCTGCCGCCGCGGCGCAGGATCTCGATGCCGGCAAGCGACGCCTTCGGGTGCGAGGTCGCGATCATGGCGCTCGCGCCGTAGACGGCGGAGCGGCCGGGGCGGTGGAAGTCTCGTGTCACATGAACCTCATCGATGCGGGAACCTCCTCTCCCCGCTTGCGGGGAGAGGCCGACTCGGCCGGAAGGCCGAGCGGGTGAGGGGCTGTCGACGGCGGAGCGCGCGCGTCGACAGCCCCTCACCCTCGCCCCTTCGGGGCTCGCCTCGTGCCCTCGGCACGAGGCCCTCTCCCCGCAAGCGGGGAGAGGAGAATACGGCGCCCCTCACTCGACGCTGACCCCGCTCGCCTTGATCGGCGCGGCCCATTTCTCGATCTCGCTCGTGACGAAGCCGGCGAGGTATTCGGGCGAGCGCCGCTCCGGCGCGACGAGCACCGCGCCGAGGCTTTGCAGCCGCTCCTTCACCGCGGGCGAATCCATCGCCTGGAGCATGGCGTCGTGCAGTTTCTTCACGATCGGCTCCGGCGTTCCCTTCGGCAGGAAGAAGGCGTTCCAGGTCAGCGCCTCGAAGTTCGGGATGCCCTTCTCGTGGATGGTGGCGAGCTCCGGCAGCACCGGCGAGCGCGCCTTGGTCATCGTCGCGATGGCCTTGACGGCGCCGCCCTGGATCTGCGGCAGCGCCGTCGAGACGATCTCGCACAGGAAGTCGATGCGCCCGCCCTGCAGGTCCTGCATCGCCGGGCCGGTGCCGCGGTAGGGCACGTGCTGGATCTTCGTGCCCATCGCCGAGTCGAGGAGGACGCAGCCGAGATGCGTCGCCGAGCCGGCGCCGGCCGAGCCGTAGGTCATCTTGTCCTGGTTCGCCTTCGCATAGGCGACGAACTCCTCGAAGGAGCTCGCCGGGAAGTCCTTGCGGGTGATCAGGATCAGCGGCACCTCGGCGATGAGGCCGACCGGCTGGAAGTCGGTCGCGGCGTTGTAGAGCGGCTTCTTGTACAGGGTCTGGTTCTGGGCGTGGGTGCCGACCGTGCCGAGGAGGAAGGTGTAGCCGTCGGGCGCGGCGCGGGCGACGCGCTGCGAGCCGGTGCCGCCGCCGGCCCCGCCGACGTTCTCGACCACGACCTGCTGGCCGAGGCTCTTGCTCATCGCCTCGGCCATGACGCGCCCGAGCACGTCGGTCGGGCCGCCGGCCGCGAACGGGATCACGAGCGTCATCGGCCGGGTGGGGAAGTTCTGGGCCGAGGCGGCGCCAGCAAGCCCGAGCGCGCCGGCAAGCACCGCCCCGAAAAGCGTCTTGAGCATTGTTCCTCCGATTGCGGGTCTTGGTTCGTTCCAGCCTCGCTACAACGCCGGGCGCCAGCCCGCAACGCTGGACGGCCGGCGCGACGGCGGCGGTGTCCTTTGGGGCAATGCACCTCGGGACAATAGCGGCGCTTGCCTGGCGCGCCGTACCTTGCCGGCCTGCAATGCTTGCGAAGGAACCGCCATGCCGGTTTTCGATCCCGCCTCCAGACCGAGCCCTGCGGACGCGGCCCTGCTCCACGGCATCCTTCACCCGGCACGATCCGGTGCGAGGTTTCGGCGGGCGTCGCTCGCTTATCGGCCGCGGCAAAGACGCGCCCAGCTGGTGCGCGGCCTCGTCGTCCTCGCCTTGCTCGGCGGCGTCTGCGGCTCGGCCTTGATGACGACCAGGCAGCACGCTCCGTCTCCGTTCCCCGCCGGGGAGTTTCCCGCGACCACGGGCTCGATCGGCGGCGCGCTGCGCTGAGCGGGCGACGTGAGCTCTGCGTGCCACGAGGAGGCGGCGATGTCCGAGCCGGTCGCACCGCGGGTTTCGGCACGGCTGCGGCGGCTCCCCGGGCAGCTGGTGCTGGCGCTGATCAACGCGACTGCGATCCTCGTCATCGCCGCGGCGATCCTCGCCTTGGTCGCGATGGCGAGGATCGACCACCTCGCCGGCAGGGTCGCAGGAACGATGACCGACGCGGTCCTGGCAAAAGCCGGCGGGCTGCCCAGGGAGGTGCTCGCCGATCTCCCCCGGCTCAGGGCGGAGCTGCAGCGGTTCGGCGACGCCCTGCGCGAGCGCAAGCTCGGCGAGAGCGCCGCCGTGCAGGCGGAAGCGGCGCAACTGCGCGAAGCGCTCGCCGCGCTTCGGACCAGCATCGACAGGCTTGCGAGCGCGAGATCGGCGCTGACCGACGACGCCATCCGGCAATTCGGCCTCGGCGCTGCCGAAGCGCTCGCGAATCGCAGGAGCTGCGCTGCCGCCGCCGGCGAGACGCCTCAGCGTCCGATTCGATCAAGCGGTTCCTAAGAGGCCGACCAGAGTCCGAACCCGAGTTGGCGATGCGCCCGCTGCCGGCCTGCGCGTCCGTCCATTTCCGTCAAGGAGACGAGATCATGAAAACCCTGCTGATCGCCGCGGCTGCCCTTGCGACCCTCATCGTCACCAGCGCGACCGAGGCCGACGCGCGCCCCGGCTACCGCGGCGGCGGCTATCGTGGTGGCGGTGGCTACCGCGCCGCGGGCGTCGGGCGCGGCTACCGCGGCGGCTACCGCGCCGCAGCCGTCGGGCGCGGCTATCGCGGCGGATACGGCTACGGCTACTGCCGCCGTTACGGCGGCTATGGCGGCTACGGCCGCGGCTATCGCCGGTACGGCTATGGCCTCGCAGCGGCCGGGGTCGCGGCCGGCGTCGGCGCCGCCGGATACTACCGCGGCGGCTGCGGGCCCTATGCCTATTACGACTCCTACTACGGCGCCTGCCGCTACTACTGACCGCGATATAACGCCCGGCGTCTCAGGCGACGGCGTCGGGCGCAGGTCGGCGCCCATCCGGGATGGCCGCCGCGCTCGGACGCGCGGCTCGCGGCAGTGCCGGTTGCGCATCGGCGGCGGCCGGCAGGGCGAGGCGGACGATCGTTCCGCGCGGATGCCCCGGCGCGATCGCGAGCTTGCCGCCATGCCGATCGACGATCGTGCGGCAGATCGCGAGACCGAGCCCCATCCCGCTCGGCTTCGAGGTCACGAACGGCTCGAAGATCTTGTCGGCCTTGGCGGGATCGACGCCGTCGCCCGAGTCCTCGATCTCGACGACGGCCGTGCCGCCCTGAGCGCCCGCCGCGATGCGCAAGACGCGATTCTCGGGCGGCGCCCGGGACAGGGCCTCGATCGCGTTCACCAGGAGGTTGATGATCACCTGCTGGATCTGATTGCCGTGGCCGATCGCGTACACGGCCTTGGCGGGCAGCTCCAGACGCGTCGCGATGTTGTGCGAGCGCAGCTCCCTTGCGACGAGGCGGACGGCGCGATCCGCGATGTCGCTCACATTGATGATCTCCTGCTCCCGGTCGGCCCTGCCGAACAAGGCTCGCGCGCCCTCGAGCTGCTCGTTGGCGCGGTTCGTCGCCGCGATCGTTTCGTCGAGCACCGCTATCGTCTGCCCGATGTCCGGCGCCGGCCGCTGAAGAAGGATCTTGGCCGTCTCGCAATTCAACAAGATCGCCCCGAGCGGCTGCTTCAGCTCGTGCGAGATGGACGATGCGACGGCCTCGATGTTCATCAATTTATTGTTGCGCTCGAGCACGAGCATCAGGTTGGAGCGGGCGAGCTCCGCATAGAGATGCATGGTTTCCTCGAGCAGGACGACCAGCACGATGCAGGCCGTCAGCAGCGACAGCCCGCGGCCGGCGTAGAATCCGACGCTGAACCGGGCCGAGGGTAGCAAGCCGCTGAAGACGAGCTCGAGGATGAAGACGAAGGCGACGACCATCAGCCACAGGTCGAGCACGGAGCGCCGATGGGCCGCGAGCACCAGGAGGGCCGCGGCGGTGAGCAGGATCGTCGCCCAGATCGGATAGCGCACGGTCGGGCTGATCGTCGATTGCGGGGTGATGATCGCCGGGAGGAGGTCGGTTCCGGCGGTCGAAAGCCACGTCAATGCGACGACGGCGAGGACCGCGCTCGCCACGCACCAGCCGATCGCCGCGAGCGTCGAGCCTTGGAAACGGGTCCGTGCGTCCTCGCGCCTCCTGAGCGCCGCATAGGCGAGAAGCGCGGCGCTGAACCCGAAATGCCAGAAGATGAACAGCCACGATCCCGTCTGCCGGTTGGCTCCCAAGAGCCCGGTCGGCGAAAACGCGCCGGCGAACGTCAGGGCATGCGGGACGACGATGAGCGCCGTGAACAGGTAGGCGAAGGCAAGGGCGAGGAGCGACCGCGACCGCGAGATCGAGAACTGCGTCAGCAGCAGCACCGCCGTGATCAGGTCGGTGATGAGGACGATCGCATCCAGCGTCGGGAAGAACGAGTTGAGCTCGGCCGCCGGCCTGGTGGCGATCGGCACCAAGGCTCCGAACACGACGAGCACGACCGCGACCAGTGCGGCGGCCGACCAGTTCTGCCGCGCCGTCGGCACAAGCTCCGATACCCAGATCGGCGTGTCCGTTTCAGCGCGCATGTCGGCGGCTCAGGCCGGCCGAACCGGAGGGTGCCCCGGCCAATGAGGCGCCTGCCGGCAGCGGCGCAAGGAGCAAGCCCATCCGAGGCAAAATAGGCCGAACCCGGCATACGCGTCCACTCGCGGGCGCGGCGGGTGCTGTCCTGATGAGGACAACTCGCGATCTGAAATCAGGACACCTGAAGAGAAAAGGCCCTGCCAGCCGCGGCGAGCCGACGGCGTCACGAACTCTCTTGCTGAACGCTATCATGGATTGCTAAGATACTTTATGACCCGTTTAGGTTGGGGGGGCGGCCGGAGCCAGTGTCAGCTCAAAGGGAGCATCACCATGCCATGGGGAAAAGTGACGGTCGCAGCACCGAACGCGGCTGGCTACACTCAGAATTACAAAAGGAATGGCGTAGTAACGCACACGCAAGCTCAGGCAATGGTGCAAGCCGCGATCGCTGATTCGACAGCGCGCATTACCGCAAATCCTCGTTACAATCCCGTGCCGCCGCCGCTCAATACACTCAATATCGGGCAAAACATGGCCGCTGATCCAGGGGTCAATTACAGAGTGATCTAGCTCTCTCCGCTGCTTTCCCGGGCGCATGCAGCGAAGCGGAATGCGACCCGGGACCCCAGCGCAAGACTCCGCCGCAAAGCGGCGCCGAACCCCTTTTGCAGAGGTCTCCCGAGCGAGTGTCTTGATTTCCGGGTGACCAATCCGGCATGACGTCGCAAATGCAGCGTGTGATGCCAGCGCTTTGCGCTGCTTCAGGTACAGGCTGCGTAACCGCCGCCTCGGCGGTCGAGGCCCGGAGCGACTTTCTTCGTCTTGCTCATTCCCAACTCTTGGCCCGCGCGCAGGAGCCGCGCTCCGCGGTTCGCATGGTATGCGCCCGAAGGCATTTGATAGATGCAATCCCATTGGCAGTTGGCGGGCTTTGGACTCAGGTTCTTGATGATCACGTAAGAGAAATTCGGGCCGTATTCGCAGGCGAAGGCCACGGGTGATGCTTGCGCCGCAGCCGCCAGCGGATAGAGCAAAAGCGGCCCCGCCGCGAGCACGGCTCCGACTAACCATCGCGTCATCTGCGCCTCTCCATTTTATTTTTGATCACAGCCGAGACTAGAGGTTAAACCGCCCGAGCGGGTCAAGCGGCCGCCTTGCTCGCGCCGCGAGGCGATGGCGCATGACCGCAGACGATTGGCCGAAATCGACAAGACCGCGGCCGATGTTCTCTCGTAATCCGGCGCCCCCCGCGAATAACGCTCGCCGCAACGGCAGCGTTGTGGCAGCGTTTTACGACAGGCAGCCCATGAAGAAGATCATTATCGTCGACGACGATGCGAGCGTGCTGACCGCGATCCAGCGCGGCTTGAATGCGCACGGGTTTTCGACTGAAACCTTCGAAAGCGCCAAGGCGTTTCGCGATTCTGCCGACCTCGACCAGGCGGCCTGCCTCATCACCGATCTTAACCTGAACGGCGATTCCGGGTTCGACCTGACGGCGCAGGTCCGGGCGATGGGTCATGCCTTCCCGATCATTCTCGTGACGGCGTCGCCCGACGAGGACCTCCGCCACGCCGCGCGCGATGCCGGCTGCGACGCCTACATCACCAAGCCGTTCAGCCTCGACGTCCTGATCGCCGCGATCGAAAGCGCCTCTCGCACCGAGCCGTAACGGCGGGAACAATC
>JAJKJG010000250.1 GCA_021154065.1 Methylobacterium sp. | reverse complement strand
GCCTCGACCATCGCGGCGTCGTCGCGCACCGCCGCGATCGTCACGGCGTCGTAGCGCTGGCTGTCGAGGAGGGCGGGATCGGCGCCCGCGGCGAGGAGCGTTCGGGCGGCGGTGCGATGCCCCTGGAAGACGGCGACGTGGAGCGGCGTCCGCCCGTTGCCGTCGCGGGCGTTGAGGTAGGCGCCGGCGGCCGCGAGGCGCCGGATGGCGTCGGCGTCGTCCCGGGCCGCTGCCGCGTGGAGGTCCCGATAGGCGGCGACCTCAGCCGGCGTCGGCGGCACCTGGGCCGGCGCCGGACCGGCGCCGAGGAGCATCGCGGCGAGGAGGAGCGGTCGTCGGATCGGTCGCATGTCGGGCCTCAGGCTCGACCCTCGCACGTTTGCCGGCGTCGCGCAGCTTGCCCGGCGTAGGCGCACGGGCTAACGGGGCGGTCATGCCCCGCACCGCCCTCTACACCGGCACCTTCGACCCCGTCACCAACGGCCATCTCGACGTCGTCCGGCGGGCCTGCCGGCTCGTCGACCGCCTGGTGATCGCGATCGGCGTGCATTCGGCAAAGACGCCGGTGTTCACGGCCGAGGAGCGGGCCGAGATGCTGCGCGCCGTCTGCGGACCGGTCGCCGCCGCCGAAGGAACGGCGCTCGAGGTCGTGACCTTCGACGACCTCGCCGTCGCGGCGGCGCGGCGGCTCGGCGCGACGATCGTCATCCGCGGCGTCCGCGACGGCACCGACCTCGATTACGAGATGCAGATGGGCGCCATGAACGAGGGCATGGCGCCGGAGCTGCAGACCGTGCTGCTGCCGGCCTCGCCGGCGGTCCGCCCCATCACCGCCACCCTGGTGCGCCAGATCGCGGCGATGGGCGGCGACGTCTCCGGCTTCGTGCCGGCGCTCGTCAACGAGCGGCTGAAGGCGCGGTTCGCGTCGCGCTGAATTTACGTGGAATACGCAATCTCTGCATCGCAGGTCATGGGAGTGTGGGAATGAAGCTCTGGAACGTCGGAATGACGCGGCTTTTCGCCGTGATCGGGCTCTGCCTTTGCGCCGCATGGCCGGCGGTGGCGCAGCAGAGCGACCCGCAGAACACGGTCTATCTCCAGACCAAGGACGGGCGCATCACCATCCGCCTGCGCCCGGACCTCGCGCCGAAGCACGTCGCCCAGATCAAGGCCTTGACGAAGCGGGGCTTTTACGACGGCATCGTCTTCCACCGGGTGATCCCGGGCTTCATGGCCCAGACCGGCGACCCGACCGGCACCGGCACCGGCGGCTCGGACCTGCCGAACATCCCGGCCGAGTTCACCCAAGAGCCCTTCAAGCGCGGCTCGGTCGGCATGGCCCGCTCCTCCTCGCCGAACTCGGCGAACTCGCAGTTCTTCATCTGCTACGAGGGCTGCGGCTCGCTCACCGGCCAGTACACGCTGTTCGGCGAGGTCGTGGCGGGCATGGACGTCGTCGACAAGATCAAGAAGGGCAGCCAGGCGAACAACGGTCAGGTCTCGGGGCCGGACAAGATCGTCAAGATGCAGCTCGCCGCCGACGCACGCTGACAGGCGGGCTCGAAAGCCCCTTCACAGCGTCCGCCGGCGGGCGCACCCTCCCGGGCTCGGCCGCCTTTCGGGCGGCCTGATTGGCAGGGAGGGGTATCATGCGCGATCACGAGCGCGCGCCGACGCGGCGCGAGACGCTGCACATGATGGGCGGCGCGATCGCCGCCGGAGCCGCGACGATGACGAAAGCCCGGGCGCAGGCGCCGTCGATCAAGCCGGCAAACGACGACGTCTTCATCGTCGTCGACGTGCAATACGACTTCCTGCCCGGCGGCGCGCTCGCGGTGAAGGACGGCGACCAGGTGATCGCCCCGATCAACGCCCTCGCCAAGCGCTTCGCCCACGTCGTGATGACGCAGGACTGGCACACGCCCGGCCACGTCTCCTTCGCCTCGAGCCACGCCGGCAAGAAGCCGTTCGAGGCGACAAAGCTCGAATACGGCGACCAGGTGCTGTGGCCGGACCACTGCGTCCAGGGCACGCGCGGGGCGATGATCTCCGAGGCGCTGCAGATCCCGCATGCCCAGCTCGTCATCCGCAAGGGCTACAACCGCGGGATCGACAGCTACTCGGGCTTCAAGGAAGCGGACCGTAGGACCAAGACCGGGCTCGAGGGCTATCTCAAGGAGCGCGGCTTCAAGCGCGTCTTCGTCGCCGGCCTCGCGACCGATTTCTGCGTCGCCTGGACGGCGCTCGACGCCCGCGAGGCCGGCTTCGACACCTTCGTGATCGAGGACGCGGCGCGCGGCATCGACACCATGGGCTCGCTCAGTGCCGCCTGGCGCAACATGGCGCAGGCAGGGGTGCAGCGGATCACCAGCGCGGCGGTGGGGTAGCGTCGCAGGCAGCACTGGCGTGGTCGTCCCGGAAGCCGTGAAGCGGCTATCCGGACCCACGGCGCCGGCGGGGGAGGGTGGGTCCCGGGTCTCCGCTTCGCTCCGCCCGGGACGACCCCGCGCCGGTCTGATTACACCGCGACCCCATGCAGATCGTACGCGTCCGCCCGCTCGATCTTCACCATCACGATGTCGCCCTGGCGCAGCGGCCGGCGCGAGGCGACGTGGACTGCGCCGTCGATCTCCGGCGCGTCGTATTTCGAGCGGCCTTTCGCGGCTGAGGCCCCGGGCTCGTCGATGATCACCGGCAGGCGCTTGCCGAGCTTGGCGGCGAGCTTCGTGGCGCTGATCTCCTGCTGCGCCCGCATGAAACGATGCCAGCGCTCCTCCTTGACCTCCTTCGCCACCGGCGCCGCGATGTCGTTCGCCAGCGCGCCGGCGACGGGCTCGTATTTGAAGCAGCCGGCGCGGTCGATCCTCGCCTCGCGCAGCCAATCGAGCAGCAGCGAGAAATCCGCCTCCGTCTCCCCCGGGAAGCCGACGATGAAGGTCGAGCGGATGGCGAGGTCCGGCGCGGTCTCCCGCCAGGCGCGGATGCGCTCGAGGGTCTTTGCCTGGTTGCCGGGCCGGCGCATCGCCTTCAGCACCGCCGGCGAGGCGTGCTGGAACGGAACGTCGAGATAGGGCAGCACCTTGCCCTCGGCCATCAGCCCGATGACCTCGTCGACATGCGGGTAGGGATAGACGTAGTGCAGGCGCACCCAGGCCCCGAGCGAGCCGAGCTCGTTGGCGAGATCGAAGAAGCGCGTCCGCACCTCGCGATCGCGCCACAGGCTCGCCTGATATTTGAGGTCGACCCCATAGGCGCTCGTGTCCTGCGAGATGACGAGGAGCTCCTTCACCCCGGCGCGCACCAGCCGCTCGGCCTCGCGCAGCACGTCGCCTGCCGGGCGCGAGACGAGATCGCCGCGCAGCTTCGGAATGATGCAGAAGCTGCAGCGGTTGTTGCAGCCTTCCGAGATCTTCAGATAGGCGTAGTGCCGCGGCGTGAGCTTGACCCCTTGCGGCGGCACGAGATCGAGGAACGGGTCGTGCGCCGGCGGCACCGCCCGATGCACCGCCGCGACGACCGACTCGTAGGCCTGCGGCCCGGTGATCGCGAGCACGTCCGGGAAGCGCTCGCGGATCTCATCAGGCTCGGCCCCCATGCAGCCGGTGACGATGACCTTGCCGTTCTCGGCCATCGCCTCGCCGATGGCGGAAAGCGACTCGGCCTTGGCGCTGTCGAGGAAGCCGCAGGTGTTGACGATCACGACGTCGGCGCCGTCGTGCTTGCGCGCCAGCTCGTATCCTTCCGCCCTGAGCTGCGTGATGATGCGCTCGGAATCGACCAGCGCCTTCGGGCAGCCGAGCGACACGAAGGAGACCTTGGGCGCTGCGCCGGCCGCAGGCACGGGCTCGGGCGCCGGGACGCGCAGCGGAACGGAGGCGGTCATCGAGACTCCAAAGCCGGGCGGCCCGTCGGGAGGGGACGGGGCCGATCGGTCGTGCCGAGAGGGGTATAGCGGAGTTGGTAATGCCGGGAACCGGCAAAAGAGTGGCAGAGATCGGCTCGGCAACGCGCCGGCGGGCGCTTGCCGTCGCCGTCCTGTGGACGGCCTGCGCCGGTGCCGCCGGGGTCGCGATGGCCGCCCCCGCCGGCGGCGAGACCATCGATCAGGCGCTGTGCCGCCTCATCGACACCTCCGCCAAGGCGAGCGGCCTGCCGACCTGGTTCCTGACGCGGCTGATCTGGCGCGAGAGCAGCTTCCGCACCGGCGTCACGAGCCGGGCCGGCGCGCAAGGGGTGGCGCAGTTCATGCCCGGCACCGCCTCCGAGCGCGGGCTCGCCGATCCGTTCGATCCCGAGCAGGCGATCCCGGAGGCCGGCCGGCTGCTGCAGGATCATCTGCGCCGCTTCGGCAATCTCGGCCTTGCGGCCGCCGCCTACAACGGCGGCCCGACGCGCGTCGCGAACTGGCTCGAGGGCAGGGGCGAGCTCTTCGCCGAGACGCGGGCCTATGTCGCCGCGATCACCGGCGAGAGCGTCGACAATTGGTCGGAGCGCGCCAAGACCAAGGCCGGGGAAGAGGCGAGGGGACCGGACCAGCCGTGCCTGACCGTCGTTGCCCTCCTGCGCCGGCCGGGGCCGCAGCTCGCGGCGACGAGCGAAGGACCGCTCGCGCCATGGGGCGTGCAGCTTGCCGGCAACTTTTCGAAGCAGATCGCGCTCGCCTCGTTCGGACGGGCCCGCGCCGCTCACGCGGCGATCATCGGCGACGGCCAGCCGATGATCATCGGCACCCGCATGGGCGGGCGCGGCCTGCGCCGCTACTATCGCGTCCGCATGCCGGCCCAGACCCGCCAGGCCGCGAACGCGCTCTGCGACCGCCTGCGCGCCGCCGGCGGCAGCTGTGTCGTGCTGAAGAGCTGAGATGGCGCGGCGGCAGGGGGGCCGCTGCGATGCCGCGGCGATAACCTTTTGACGCAGAGTCCGCCGGCGGCAGCCTACTCGATCACCTCGTCGGCCTGCGCCTGCAGCGTCAGCGGGACGACGATGCCGAGCGCCTTTGCGGTTCTCATGTTGATGACGAGCTCGAACTTGGTCGGCTGCACGACGGGCAGATCGGCAGGTTTCGCGCCCTTCAGGATATGGCCGGCATAGCCGCCGGCCTTGTGGTATCCGTCCTTGATGCTGGCGCCGTAGCTCATGAGCCCGCCGGCCTCGACGAAGTCGCGCGTGAAATAGACCGCCGGCACGGCGTGATCGGCCGCCGCGCGCACCAGCCGCTCTCGCAGGTCGATCAGGAAGGGATCATTGGCGACCAGCAGCGCCCCCGCTCCGCGCGACGCGACGGCGGCGAAGGCCGGCGCGAAATCGTTTCTCGCCCGCGGCCGAGATCACGTGGATTGCGACGCCGAGGGCTGCGGCACGGCCTTGCACGTCGCGCCCTTCCGCGGCGGAGACGGGATTGCCGGGGTTGACCCAGCACGGCGATCGAGGCGACCTGGGGCATGAGCTCACGCAGGAGCTCGAGGCGTTTTGCGGCAAGCTCGGCGATCGCCAGCGATACGCCGGTCATATTGCCGCCTGGCCGGTTCAGGCTTACGACGAGACCCGTTCCGACCGGATCGCCGCCGGCCACGAACACGATCGGAATGGTCGATGTGGCTCCTTTCGCCGCCAATGCAGTGACGTTGCCGCCGGTCGTGACGATCGCTGCGGCGCCGCGGCTGACGAGCTCGGCAGCGAGCCCGGGGAGGCGCTCGTAATGTCCGTCCGCATAGCGGTAATCGATGCGCACGCCCTGTCCTTCGGGGAAGCCCGCCTCCGCCAGGCCGCGATGGAATTCCGCGAGGAGATGCGCCGTCTCGGCCCGCGACCGGCCGCTGAGGAAACCGAGAAGCGGGGCCGTCGCCTGCGCCCGCGCCGCGCTTGCCTCGAACGCCGCCGCCACGCAGGCGCCGAAGACGAACTCCCGCCGCCTCACTCGATCACCTCATCGGAACGGGGAGGAGGGTTGATGCGGTCGTGAGGTCGAGGGACTTCGCGGTGCGACGAGCGGCGGGGCGAGAGCGCCGCGCCCCCTGAAGAGCGCGCAAAAAATCCCCCCGCCTCATGTGCTCCCTCGCCGTACGGCAGGAGGTTACGCCCGCCAGTGCCCCTAAGTCACGCGCTCCAGAGTGGCGAGACGCGTCGGCCGCTCACGCGCAAATGAAAAGCCCGCCCTCCAGAGGAGGGCGGGCTTCTCGTCCACAGTCGATTGCCTAAGCATTTGCCTAGTCAGCCGAGAGACCATGCGCCGACCGGCGCGGCCTCGTTCAGGTCGACGATCCGAAACGAACCATGAGTTCGATTCGGATCGCGGGCGGCTATTCGGCTCCCCTCGACCGAGGGGTCGAAAACTAGCCCTTGGTGATGACGGGCGCGGCTGCCGGCGGCGGAGCTTTGCCTTTGCCTTTTCCGACTGCGCAGGCGCCGACGCTCAGGAGGAGCACCGAAGCAAGCGCGACGTAAGTAAATTTCTTCATTTTGGGAGACCCCCGATTGATACCATCGATGACGGTAAGGGACTCGCCGATGTCCCACTAGTGCTAGAAAGTCACACATGCCTTCTCCGTGGTACCGCTGCACGCGTTAAGCACCGAAAGCAGTCCGCGACGGTTTGTTAAGATCCGATATGGGAGATTCCCCACCGTTCGAGGATTTTGGGTATGTATACCTTGCGTTACTTCGCGGCGCTCCTGCCGCTTATTCTGCTGCCGTGCTCCGCCCAGGCCCAGCACCGCGCTGCCGAAGCGCGCCCCCGCGCGGTCAAGACGGCGGTATCGGAAGGACATCGCGCCGCGTCGCTGATTTCCGCCTACCGGGCCGCGCATGGGCTCAAGGGCGTCAAGGTCGACGCGCATCTGATCCGGCCTGCGGAGCACCAAGCCCGCGCGGTCGCCCAGCTTGGATGGCTGTCGCACGGCGACTTCGCCGGCCGCATGGCCTCGTTCGGAATACGGGGGAGGGCGGCAGAGAATCTCACGCCGGTCTCGACAGCGTCGATCAGGTGATCGCGCAATGGCAGGGGTCTTCGGGCCACAATGCCAACCTCCTCATGCCCGACTTCGCCCGCGTCGGCCTGGCGCGGGCAAGTTCGGATCGGACATACTGGGTGCTTGTCCTGGCGCGCTGAGGTCTTCGCCGGCCTCCGAGGCGGTGCGGAACAAGACGGCGGCCAATCCCAAGCAAGCGATCCACCATCCTTGCCACGCGCCGTGGCCGACCAGCGCCACCATCCCGGCTCCCGCGACGAGCGCCAGGCGCGGGGCGGCGGCGCCGGCATCGAGCCGGGCGATGGACCTGAGCAAAAACGCGAAGACCAGGAATGCCAACGCAGCTCCGACCGCTCCGAGCTCGACCCAGATCTGAAGCGCGGCGTTGTGAGGGTGCCCGACGCCGAGCATCGCCCGCATGTCTGGGTCGATCTGCCGAACCCGTGGATCGTCGGAGATCACGGGGCTGACCCCAAAACCCCAGCCCAGGAGCGGGCGCTCGCGCACCGCCACCTCGAAGGAGCGCCAGATCGCGACGCGGGCCTCCGAGCTCGCGCCGGCCATTCGTTCGTGTGCGGCTTTGGAGATCGAGCGGAACATGGTCTCGCCGATGATGGGCGCGGCAGCCAAGGACAGAAACGCCCCGATCAGCAGGGCGCCGACGGCAGACCGCGGCGCGTAGCGCGCCAGCCCGTAGATCAGAAGCGCGCAGGCGCCGCCGACGACGGCCGCGCCGCTGTGCGACGAGATAACGGAGCCGGCGAGCAGGCCGCCGAAGGCCAGGTAGACGGAAGGCGGCAGGAGCCGGTCCCTTGCGAGCCACCACAGCACCGGCGTGCTGACCACGAGGACCATCAAGACCGCCCTGTTCAGCACGAATCCCTGCGGCCGGCTCCCGAGCGCCCGCTGCAAGCTCATCCCGGTCCCGAGGTCGAGCAGCATGGCGGCGCATGCCACAGCCAACCCGAAGGCTAGGCCGAGAGCGGCCGTGCGGCTGCTGAAATGCCGCGTCTGGCCCGACAGCCCGACGGCGATGATGAGGGCTGATGCGGCCGGCACCAGCGCCTCGAGCAGGCTGAGGGCGGTTGTTGCCGGGGAAGAGCTCCAAAGGAGCGAGGCGAGAGCCCAGGCGAGGAATGCGAGGGACGCCATGCCGAGCGGCGTAAGGAACGCTTGGCCGATCTCCTCGGCCGCCATTCGCCCCCGGCGCTCGACGAGCGCAACAGCGGCCGCAAGCATGGCCGCGGCCGCCAAGAACAGAGGGCTCGAACGGGTGCCGACGATCATCGCCGGTGCAGCGATGATGAGCAGCGTGCCGGCGATCCACCGCAAATGCTTGGCCATCGCGGCGCGGTCGGGGTAGCGTGGCTCGGCTTTGATGCCCATGGCGCCTCTCGGGAGAGCTTGGCAGCGATGGCGGACCGGACGAGGGATTTCCGGAACAGACCGGACGGAACGGCGCTGGGTCAGGCGACCGTCGCGGATCGCTTGCCAGCCTGGCTACGCATCGAGATATGCCTTGGATTGGCGGCGGCTGTGGCGTTGATCGGACTGACGACCCTACAGCTCATAGCGGCATCGCCGATCGACGACCACAGCCGGCAATATGTCGCCTGGCTGCGCAAGCTGCGCGCCGTGGAAGAGATTTGCGGCCGCCGAGTCGAGTTGAATCCCGAATGCTGGCGGCAACACCCGCTCCCCCCCGACCCGACGGGCATCTGGGGCAGGTGACGCGCGATATCGCGCGCTCCATCCGCCGCCGCTTTCGACAGCCACGAAACAAATCGCGACATTGTGCTGAAATGGAGGGTGGTTAACGTCCGCCTTGGCTCTGCCGCGCCGTGTCTGCGCTGGTGAAGGACGGTCCAGGATGGACGTGTTCAGTTCGATCGTTCGAGCGCTCCTTTGCGCAGTCGTCATCGGCGGCGGCGCGGGCGCCGCCAGCGCCCGCGAAGTGGTTGGATTCTCAGGTGCCGCCGAGCCCGGAACGATCGTCGTCAGAACGTCGGAGCGCCGCCTTTACCTCGTGATCGGGGCAGGTCAGGCGCTGCGGTATCCGGTTGCCGTCGGGCGCCAGGGCAAGCAGTGGTTCGGCGAGGCCGCCGTCAGCGGCAAGCACCTGCGGCCGGCATGGTCCCCGCCCGACGAGGTGCGCCAGGATCACCCGAACCTGCCGAGCGTCATTCCTGGCGGCGCGTCGAACAACCCGATGGGCGTCGCGGCTCTCACGCTTTCGGGGGGCGAGTACGCGATCCACGGCACCAATCGGCCGGAATCGATCGGCAAGTT
>JAJKJG010000249.1 GCA_021154065.1 Methylobacterium sp. | reverse complement strand
TATAATTGGCGCAGACCCCACGGCAGCCTCAAAGGACAAACGCCCATCAGCCGCCTCGGCCTCCCCGCGGACAACCTGTCGAGGCCCCACAGCTAGCCGGCCTGGGCGCCCAAAGAAGGTCAGATCGTATAAGCCCCGGCTCGGTCCGAAACCGGCGTCCCTGTTCCCGTCCCCGTCACCAGGGCCGAGGGCTCCTCGCTCAGCCAGCGGTACAGCACGCCGCCAACGGCCCCGCCCAGGAGCGGGGCCACCCAGAACAGCCAGAGCTGCGCCAGCGCCCACCCGCCGGCGAAGAGCGCCGGCCCCGTGCTGCGCGCCGGGTTCACGGAGGTGTTCGTGACCGGGATCGAGACGAGGTGGATCAAGGTCAGCGCGAAGCCGATGGCGATCGGCGCGAAGCCCGCCGGCGCCTTGCCGTGCGTCGAGCCCATGATGACGAACAGGAACATGGCCGTGAGCACGAACTCGGCGACGAAGGCCGAAACCAGGCCGTATTTGCCGGGCGAGTGCTCGCCGTAGCCGTTGGCCGCGAACCCTTTGCCGAGATCGAATCCGGGCGCGCCGCTGGCGATCACATAGAGCGCCACGGCCGCGATCACCGCGCCGGCCACCTGGGCGATCACGTAGGGCAGGACCTGGTTCGCTGGAAACCGGCCGCCGGCTGTGAGGCCGACCGTCACGGCGGGGTTCAGATGGCACCCCGAAATGTGGCCGATGGAATAGGCCATCGTGGGCACGGTGAGGCCGAAAGCGAGCGAGACGCCCAAGAGCCCGATCCCGACTTGCGGAAATCCGGCCGCGATCACCGCCGAGCCGCAACCGGCGAACGTCAACCAGAACGTGCCGATGGCCTCGGCGACGTACTTCTTGGTCTGGTCCATGTCACACCTTTCGTTCGCCCCTGTGGGGCGCGGGGCCGGAATTTGACATATGTCAAGCTGCGACACTATCCGAAGCATCCCTTTCTCCCGTCCAAGCTTTTGGCTAAGAACACACCCGATCCGCTGTCCGCGGACCCGCCTCACATGACCGCCGTCGGGTTCCTGAAGCCCTGACCTTTGATCGCAAGAGACCTGCGCATGCCCAAGGCGAGCCCCTTCGATCCCGAACTCGTGCGCGAACTCGCGAAGCTGATCGCCGAGACCGACCTGACGGAGATCGAGGTCGAAAAAGGCGACCTGCGCATCCGGGTCGCCCGCACGATCACGGCCAGCGTCACCGTGCCGGTGGCGGCGCCCGCGCTTGCGCCGACGCACTCCGCCGCCCAGCCCGCCGCCGTCCCGGCTCCGGTGGCGTCGAGCGACAGCGCGCCGGCCGGGCGGCCGTCGGCGAGCCATCCGGGCGCAATCACCTCGCCGATGGTCGGCACCGCCTATCGAAAACCCTCGCCCGAGGCGAAGGCGTTCGTCGAGGTCGGCGCGCTCGTCGCGGTCGGCGACAAGCTGCTGCTCATCGAAGCGATGAAGACCTTCAACGAAATCGCGGCGCCCCGCGCCGGCGTCGTGACGGCGATCTTCGTCGAGGACGGCCAGCCGGTCGAATACGGCGAGCCCCTGCTCGTGATCGAATAAAAGCAAAAATGTTCGACAAGATCCTGATCGCCAACCGGGGCGAAATCGCGCTCCGCATCTTGCGCGCCGCGAAAGAGCTTGGCATCGCCACGGTCGCGGTCCACTCGACCGCCGACGCCGACGCCATGCACGTGCGGCTTGCCGACGAGAGCGTCTGCATCGGCCCGCCGCCCGCGCGCGACAGCTATCTCAACATTCCGGCGCTCATCGCGGCTTGCGAGATCACGGGCGCCGACGCCGTCCACCCCGGGTATGGCTTTTTATCCGAGAACGCGCGCTTCGCCGAAGTGCTCGACCATCATGGCATCACGTTCATTGGCCCCAAGGCCGAGCACATCCGCCTGATGGGCGACAAGATCGAGGCCAAGCGCACCGCCCAGCGCCTCGGCATCCCGTGCGTGCCGGGCTCGGAGGGCGGCGTCACGGACGAGGATGACGCCAAGCGCATCGCCGCTGAAATCGGCTACCCGGTGCTCATCAAGGCGGCGGCGGGCGGCGGCGGGCGCGGCATGAAGGTGGCGCGCGTCGAGGACGATCTCGCGCACGCGCTGGCGACGGCCCGCGCCGAGGCCAAAGCGGCCTTCGGCGACGACGCCGTTTACATCGAAAAGTATCTCGACAAGCCGCGCCATATCGAAATCCAGGTGCTCGGCGACGGCAAGGGCCACGCCATCCATCTCGGCGAGCGCGACTGCTCGTTGCAGCGCCGCCATCAAAAGGTGTGGGAGGAAGGTCCCTCGCCCGCCCTCAACGCCCCGGAACGCGAGCGAATCGGCGGGATCGTCGCGGCCGCGATGGAGGAGCTTGGCTACGCCGGCGCCGGCACGGTCGAGTTCCTCTACGAGGACGGCCAGTTCTACTTCATCGAGATGAACACCCGCATCCAGGTCGAGCATCCGGTGACCGAGATGATCACCGATATCGACCTCGTCAACGAGCAGATCCGCGTCGCCGCGGGCTCGCCCCTATCCCTCAAGCAGTCCGAGGTGTTGATCGAGGGCCATGCCATCGAGTGCCGGATCAACGCCGAGCATCCCTCGACGTTTCGCCCGTCGCCGGGCCTCATCACCTATTTTCATCCGCCGGGCGGCCTCGGCGTGCGAGTCGATTCGGCCGTGTACCAGGGCTATCGCATTCCGCCGCAGTACGACTCGCTCGTCGGCAAGCTCATCGTGCACGGCCGCACGCGCAACGAGTGCCTGATGCGGCTGCGCCGTTCGCTGGATGAGTTCGTGGTCGATGGCGTCGACACCACGCTGCCGCTCTTCCGCACGCTCGTGCGCAACCCCGACATCCAGAACGGGCTTTACGACATCCACTGGCTCGAGCATTTTTTGAAGACCGGCGGCCTTGAGAACGGTTGATTGCGGCGGGTCCGACGTTTCTTAAGGACACGTCGGGAAATCGAGGCGGACACCATGCACGGCGGCGGACGGGTCGACATCACGCCCGAGATCCTGCTGAAGGCGTATGCGGCCGGCATTTTTCCAATGGCCGAGGACGCCGACGACCCGAGCCTGTTCTGGGTCGAGCCGCAGGAGCGCGGCGTCATTCCACTCGACGCGTTCCACGTCGCGAAGCGGCTCGCCCGCACGGTCCGGTCGGACGCGTTCACGGTGCGGGTCGATCATGACTTCGACGCCGTGATCGCCGGCTGCGCCGAGCCGGATTTCAATCGCACCCGGACCTGGATCAACGCCCGCATCCGCCGCCTCTACGGCGAATTGTTCGACCTCGGCCATTGCCATACGGTCGAAGTCTACGACGCAGGCGGCCGGCTCGCCGGCGGGCTCTACGGGGTCCGGCTCGGCGCGGCGTTTTTCGGCGAGAGCATGTTCCACCGCGCCCGCGACGCCTCCAAGGTGGCCCTCGTCCACCTCGCGGCGCGGTTGCGGGCGGGCGGCTTCATGCTGCTCGATACCCAGTTCGTAACGGCTCACCTGGCGCAATTCGGCGCTGTCGAGGTGCCGCGCCGCGTCTATAAGCAGCTCCTGCGCAACGCCGTCGAAGCGCCGGCCTGCTGGTCCGCGTGGCCATGCGACGCCGTCATGGCCGGCGCCGACGTTCTGCGCGCGCTCCGCGGGAGCGAAGCCGCCTTGAGCTATCGGTTGCCGCCGGTGGGATCGAAGCCGCCGTAGGGGCTGCTGTTGGTCGGGAAGAAGCGCCGGCTCGGCTGCTGCTGCGGCTGGACCGGCGTGCCGCGCGGGGGCGCAACGTCGAGGCGGCCGGCGGCCGGAGCGCCCGGGGGCTGCTGCTGCGCGGAGCGCGCGTCTCCGGCTTGCTGACGGCGGCGGCGCTCCTGGGTCGGAGCGGCCGGACGGTCGTCGGTCTCCTTCGCCTCGGCGATCACCTCGCTGCCGCCTTTGCAGTCGGTGAGCCAGATATCGTAGACCGCGTGCTCGATGCCGTGCAGGCCGGGGCTCGATGCGAACATCCAGCCCGTGAAGATGCGGCGGTACTTGTTCTCGAGCGTGACCTCGTCGACTTCGACGAAGACGGTCGTGTTCGGGCTCTCGGTCTGCGGGCGGGTGTAGCAGACGCGCGGGGTCAGTTGCAGCGCGCCGAACTGCACCGTCTCGTCGCCGGAGCCCTCGAACGAGATGATCCGCCCGGTGATCTTGTCGAGACCGGAAAACACCGCGGTCGGGTTCTTGATCTTGTCCGCCTGCGCTTGGCCGGCGCCGCCCGCGAGCAGCGCGAGCGCCAGAGCGGTCCTGAAGCCTCGTGACATCATCGGGTTCGTTCACTTTGGAAAAGACGGCATCGCGCGCGACGCTCCGGCGAGCGGTTAACACGCGAACCGTGGTCGAAAAAGGGCGCGCGGAAGCGCTCGCTTCTACTCAGCGGCCGCCACGAACTCCGGCGGCAGGGGAGCGCCGTCGAAGGACAGCAAGCGGTTCGCCTCCAGGTCCGGCAGCGTCTCGACCTCGGCGAGCTTGCGGTCGATCTGCTTTCGCCGCTTCGAGACCTCGTCGATGGTGTTGGACGCCTCGGCGAGCTTCTTCTTCACCTTGTCGAGCACCTCGCCGTATTTGCCGAACTCGGTCTTCACGGCGGAGAGCAAGTGCCGGACCTCGCTCGACCGCTTCTGGATGGCGAGCGTCCGAAACCCCATCTGCAAGCTGTTCAGGATCGCAAGCAGCACCGTCGGCCCCGCCACCACGATCCGGCACTTGCGCTGCAAATCGTCCATGACGCCGGGCCGGCGGATGACCTCGGCGTACAGGCCCTCGGTCGGCAGGTATAGGATGGCGAAGTCGGTGGTGTGCGGCGGGCAGACGTATTTCTCGCAGATCGAAGCCCCCTCTCTCGGCGGATGCTGGCCTCAAGCTCCTTCAGGGCTTTCTCCACCCCGTCGCTGTCCGACCGGTCGGAGGCGTCGATCAGGCGCGCGTAAGACTCGCTTTGGAATTTGGCGTCGATCGGCAGCCACAACGGGCCATCCTCGGTCCCGTGCGGGAGCCGGATGGCGAAATCGACGCACTCGCCGCTCTGCGGCCGCACCTTGACGCCTCGCGCGTACTGGTCCGCCGTCAGCACCTGATCGAGGAGAGCGCCGAGCGAGACTTCGCCCCAGGTGCCGCGGGTCTTGACGTTGGTCAGGACGCGCTTGAGGTCGCCGACGCCGGTCGCGAGCTGCTGCATCTCGCCGACGCTCTCGTAAACCTGCTTCAGCTGATCGCTGACGAGCTTGAAGCTTTCGCCGAGACGCTGCTCCAGGGCGCCTTGCAGCTTTTCGTCGACGGTGCGCCGCATGTCCTCCAGCTTGGCGGAGTTGTCCTGGCGAAGCGCGTCGAGACGGCCCTCGACGGTTTTGCGCAGGCTGTCCTGCGCCTCGGCGCTGCCTTGCGCGAGGCGGTGGATTTCGCCGGCGACGCC